>JBFINV010000053.1:0-10979 GCA_041611015.1 Acidimicrobiales bacterium
CGCAGTCGTCCTTGTCCCACTGGAGCACGCTGCGGTCCTCCATGCGGGCCCACTCGACCGGGCACACCTCCACGATGGGCCGGTCGCACAGGACCATGCCCCCGGAGTGGATTCCCAGGTGGCGGGGAGCGTGCTCGAGCTCACAGGCCAGCGCCAACACGTCGCCCGGCACTCCATCGGGCTCCCGCTGACCTGGCTCTGGTGCCGGGGTGCTCGTCGGGCCCCGGGCCGGCTGCTCGCTCAGGGCGTCGCGCAGGCCGCCCCAGCGGTCGATCGACTTGGCGAAGGCATCCTGCTGGCCGGTGGCGTATCCCAGCGCCTTGGCCATGTCCCGCACCGCCGAGCGGGCCCGGTAGGTGATGACGTTGCACACCTGGGCCGCGTACTGGCGGCCGTAGCGCTCGTACACGTACTGGATGACCTCTTCGCGCCGGCCGCTCTCGATGTCGATGTCGATGTCGGGGGGCCCGTCGCGAGCCGCCGAGAGGAACCGCTCGAACAGCAGCCCCAGCGACACTGCATCGGCGTTGGTGATGCCCAGCGCGTAGCAGACCGCGGAGTTGGCCGCCGAGCCCCGCCCCTGACACAGGATGCCGGCCTTGCGGCAGAACTCGACGATGTCCCACACGATCAGGAAGTAGCCGGGGAAGTTGAGCCGCTCGATGATCTCCAGCTCGTGCTCCACCTGGCGCCAGGCCCCCGGGACCCGTTCGCTTTCCCGGGGTCCGTAACGGCGGGTGGCCCCCTCGGTGGTGACCAGGCGCAGCCAGGACATCTCGTCGTGACCTTCACCGCACGGGAACGGGGGCAGGTCGGGGGCCACCAGCTGCAGGTCGAACGCGCACTCGAGGCCCAGCTCCGCGGCGCGGGTCACCACCCCGGGGTAACGAGCGAAGCGCCGGGCCTGCTCGGCCCCCGAGCGGAGGTGCGCGGTGGCCGCGGCCGGGAGCTGGCCGTCGATCTCGTCGAGCGAGGAGCGGGCCCCGACTGCGGCCAGGGCCGTGGCCAGGCGCCGCCGGGCCGGCGCGTGGTAGTGGACGTTGTTGGTGGCCACCAGGTCCACGCCGGCGGCAACGGCCACCTCGACCAGGGCGTCGTTGCGGACCGAGTCCACGGGATGTCCGTGATCCCACAGCTCGACGGTGACCCGATCCCGCCCGAAGGCCTCGATCAGCCGGTCGAGCTCCCGGCGAGCACCAGCCGGGCCCTCCTCGGCCAGGGCCCGGGGCACCGATCCCTGCCGGCAACCGGTGAGGATCTGCCAGTGACCACCGCCGCGGTCGGCGCCGATGCCGGCCAGCTCGGCGACGGTCAGCCGGGGCGCCCCCTTCTCGCCCGCCATCTGGGCGGCGCTGATGGCCCGGCCCAGCAGGGCGTACCCGTCCGGGTTCCGGGCCAGGGCCACCAGGTGGCCGGGCTCCTCGTGGCCCCGGATCCCCTCGCCTGGGGCCAGGGTGAGCTCGCTGCCGAACACCGTGGGCAGCCCCACCTCCCGGGCGGCCTCGGCGAAGCGGACCACGCCGTAGAACCCGTCGTGATCGGTGAGAGCCAGGGCCTCGAGCCCGAGCCGGGTGGCCTCCTCGACGAGCTCTTCGGGGCTCGAGGCCCCGTCGAGGAAGCTGAAGTTCGAGTGGCAATGGAGCTCGGCGTAGGCCGGCCCCCCGGCTCCCCGCTCGATGGCCGGGGCCTGGTAGGGGGCCCGCTTGCGGGACCAGGCGGGGCTGTCGCCGCCGTCGCCGGGGGCCCAGGCGTCGGGCAGGCCGCTCGGAGCGCGGCCTCCCGGCCGATCTGACAGCCGACGTTCCAGCTCGGACCACGGCACCGGGGGATTGCGCCAACCCATGGTGGGTTCACGACATTATCGAACACTTGTTCGTTCGACAAGGGCCGAGGCTCACCCCACCGACCCAAATCTGTGGTGCACAGCGCAGTTTTCCGCGCTTCTGGGCACAGATTTCGGATCCCTGGGGGCGGCTTGTCGGCCGGAGTCAGGCGCCGTTGGCCGGCACCGGGCCCTCGACAAGCCGGTCGAGGTAGAGGGCGCGCACCGCCAGCGTCTCGCGTATCTCCCGGGTGACGTCCTCGTAGAACTCGGCGCGGTACGCGGTGTCGGTGGCCATCGAGACTGCGAACTGCAGCGCCGAGAACGCGGCGATGAACCCGGCGACGGCCATGTGCTCCCAGGTGACCACGATGGTGGAACCGGCCAGGTCGACGGTCGTGATCGCGTCGACACCGGCAGTGGTCCACTGCTCGATGGTGGCCGCGCGCACCGCCAGCAAGCCGAACCCCACGTAAAACAGGCCGATGACCAGCCCCACCAGCGTCACCTGCACCGCCTGGGACATGATGACCAGCAGGGCCACGTTGGCCCGGTCGCCCCGACCCAGCGTCGGCACAGCAGGCGGCTGTGACGCGTCCCTGGGCCCGACCGAGGCCAGCGGGGCGTCTGTCCCCGAGGCCAGCGCGGTCACTGCGCTCCAGGACCCGAAGTGCTCCAGGTCGACCACCTCACGCGGCGCCCGCAGGCTCAAGAAGGCGACACCGGACAGCACCAGGGTGGCCACCACCACCGCGTAGTACAGCGGCGGGAAGTCGCTGGCGACCTGCCACATCTCCGCGTTCAGGAACATGAACGCGGTGAACAGGAGCAGCAGCGGCAGGGTGCGGGCCATCAGCTGGACCACCTGACCGAGGCGCCGGGTCATCTGCAGGGCGCCGAAGCGGATCATGGGCACGAGCGCGTAGCTGGTGACCACGTAGGTCACGACCAGCACCACGATGTTCACCCCAGCCACGACGAGGAAGCGCCACCCCGGCTCGTCGGAGAACAGGACCGGGAGCAGGGCCGGCACCAGGACGAACAACGCCAGCTCGGGGATGCCGACGTCGTCGGGGAGCTGGAAGGGCGGCCGGCCCCGGGCCCGGTTGACCAGTGCCACCGCGCTGACCAGGATCGCCACCCCGGCGACGAAGACCGCCACCTGCCCCCAACCGGAGAACCGGTCGTCGAAGGACACGAAGACCTCGAGGAAGAAGACCGCCGACAAGAACGGCGCGGCCCGGGTGAACACATCGCCGGTCACGGAGTAGTCCTCGATCACGTGCGGGAGGCCTCGGCGCACGAACCAGCGCTCGGTGGCCGCCCGGAGCTCGGCGTCGAAGGGGTGCACGCGGGCCAGTCTGGCGCAGCCGGGCCCGTGGCGGGGACATGGGTCTGCCGACTCGGGGCCTGGGTCGTTCGACCCAGGCCGTACGGCCGTGATTACCCAGGTCACGAGCCTCATCCAGCCACTGTCGATGCCGATGGGCACCCAGCCGTGGAGGCGTTCGCGGGCCCCGGAGGGGCCGTGGCTTCGCGTCCTGGCGAGTGGGACAGCCAACGGGACACCAGATGAGCGAGGCCGCCGCCTCACAGCACACCGAGACCGCGCCGACCATCGGCCGCCGGGCCGTCGTGCGCCGCCTGCTCGTCACCAGCGCTGTCACCTGGGCCGCCCCGGAGGTCCTGGCCACCAGGCGGGCGTCCGCCACGGCCCACAGCGGCTGCTCCACCGAGTTCGACTTCGACGACGGCACCTTGCAGGGCTGGGTGGTCAACAGCAACGGGCCCGTCCGCTGGCGGATCAGCTCGCTGCACTCCTCCAGCGGCCTGTACTCGGTCTGGTTCGGCCGCGCGGGATCCTCGGACAGCCTCCACCCGGTCGTCGGCCAGCCCAGCTACTTTCGACGCCGTCGGGCGTCCAGCGCCACCCTGACCTCCCCGGTGACCAACGCGTCGTCCAGCGACGCAGTGCACTTCCGGCTAAGGATGGCCATCGAGAACGCGGTGCAGTACGACGTGTTCCGCCTGTTCATCGTCCAGGGCGCCACCCGGGTCCAGCTGTGGGACAAGCACCAGGCGGGCCTCACGGTGATCGACCATCCAGAGGACCCGGCCGCCCCCTTCGATCTCTACACCTCCTTCGGCGAGTGGGTCGACATCACCGCGCCGATCGGGGCCCCACCGGGCATCGACCTCAGCCAACCGGTTCAGTTCGAGTTCGACTTCCAGACCGTGGACGACCAGCGCCAGCGGACCGAGGGGATCTACCTCGACAACATCATGCTGCCGTGCGCGACGAACCTGAGCGCGCCGGCCACCACCAGCACCACCTCGACATCGACGCTGCGCGTCCCCCTCGAGAGCGGGTATCTCCCGGGCTACCGGCCCCCGCCCCAGCTCGCTGCGCCCGCCGACCCCAGAGAGGAGCCGCCACGAGGCTGACCTGAACCGCTACCGGTACGGCAACCAGTCGTCGTCGACCCGGTGCACCGCCAGCGCCTCCACGAGCTCCGCGGGGAACCGGGTCGGGCGGTCGGCTGCCGACAGCGCGCACGACGTCAGCCGCTGGGTCGCGATGACGTCGTCGCCCCTGGTGATGCGCTGCAGCCAGGTGGCCTTGACGCGGCTGATTGCGCTCAGCCCGCTCTCGACGGCCAGCTGGTCACCCAGGCGCGCCGGTTGGTGGAAGCGGGTGGCGATGTCGACCACCACCAGGTTCATGCCCAGGTCCCGCTGCAGGCGGTCCAGGCCCATCCCCACCCCGTCGAGGGCCTCCACTCGCCCCACCTCGAAGTACTGGACGTAGACCGAGTGGTTCACGTGGCCGTAGGGGTCGAGCTCGTAGAACCGGACCCGCAGTTCCAGGCGGTGCGGCGCCGGCGCCATCGGGACGATTGGAGATCAGTCGTTCAGGACGAAGGTGATCTTCAGGGTGACCCGGAACTCGGCGATGTTGCCGTTCTCGACCACCACCTTCTGATCCTGAACCCAGGCGCCGCGCACGTTGTCGAGGGTGCGTGCGGCGCGATCGATGCCCACCCGGATGGCGTCGTCGAAGTTGTGCGTGGACGAGGAGATCACCTCGGTGACGCGCGCAATGGTCATGGCGGAGGCTCCTGTGCTGGCGGGCGGTGGTGCGGCGGTCAATCGTAGGTTGCCTCCACCCACCATCGCCCATCCTCGACCACCACCAGCCGGGCCACTCCCTGGGCATCGACCACCTGGAGCCGGGCCCGGCGGCGGTGCCGATCGGGATCCCACCAGCGCTCGTCGAGGGGCCAGGGGCCGGCCCAGTGCACGATCCCGATCCAGGGCCCACCGTCCACCCGCAGGCATGCCGGTCGGTTCGACAGCAACGACCGCCCGTCGACCCCGATCGACTGATCGGCAGGGTCGGCCAGCTCCACCGGCAACCGGGGCCGGTGCAGCCGGGCCGGGGCGGGACCGGGCAGGGCGCCGGGCCAGGAACCCGGCCGGGCCGCGGCGTCGATGTGCTCCCGGTCGAGGTCGACGGTGTCGGCCCGGACGGCCACCACCTGCTCGTGGGGTGAGCGCCCGCCTCGCCGTTCCGGCACCTGCACCGCGTCGGGGCCGAGCAGGCCCTGCACCCGAGCCACCACCCGGGCCACCCGCTCGGCAGCCTCTGCCCGACCACCCCAGAACCCCAGCTGGCGGCCGGTGCCGGCAACGATGTCGTCGGGGCGCACCGACAGCCGGGTGAGCCCGGCGCTGGGGCGGGCCGCACTCGACCCGTTGAGCCAGCCGTCGAGCTGCCAGCGCACCCGATCAGCCACTGCGGCTGCGGTCAACGATCCCTCGTGGCGCCAGCAGCGGGTCAGGTCCTCGCCGTGCTCGGTCTGGGCGCTGACCACGATCCGAGTGCAGGTGGCCCCCCGGTCCTCGAGCCGGCCCAGCAGCTGATCGGCCAGGGTCTTGCCCACGAACGCGGCCTGGTCGACCCGCTCGAGGGGAGGATCGAGCTCGACGACCACCTCCATCTCCGGCGGCGGATCCGCCACCGCCGGGGGTCGTTCGTCGAGGCCCGACGCCAGCCGATGCGCCAGCTCGCCCTCGGCCCCGAACCGGCCCAGGACGTCGGCGCGGGCCAGCTCGGCGAACCGGCCCAGGGTGTGCAGCCCCAGCCGGGCCAGGACGCCGGTGAGATCGGGGCGGTCGAGGGTGTGGATCGAAAAGGGTGCCAGGAAGGCCGCCGAGGCCTCGGGCTCCACCACCCGGACGCCCCCCGGGGCGGCGCCGCGGGCGGCCAGAGCCGCGGCGAACCCCCCGTCGGCCACCCCCACCCGGGGAGATCCCAGCCCGTCGAGGACCCGACCCACCAGCGCCACGCAACGCTGGGCCATGGCCTGGTCGCCCCCGAAGTAGCGGGACGGACCCCGGGTGGGGAACAGGATCATCCCCGGGCGCACGATCGCCACCCGGGGGGTGATCTCGTCGATGGATGCGGCCACGCTCTCGAAGGCCCGGGCCTCCAGCCGCAGGTCGCGCTCGAGCACTTCCAGGTGGGGGCAGCGCCCCTGGGCCTCCCGGCGGCGCAGACCCCGGGCCACCCCGTGGTGGCGGGCCCCGGCCGAGCTGGCCACCACCCGGTTGGCATGGACCACGGCCACGGGCTGGTCCGGGGGGCGGCCGAAGGCCACGATGGGCCAGTCGGGGCACCACACCACCGCCGAGCGAACCGCCTGGTCCATGCTCACCCGGCCTGGGGCAGGGCAACGGGGGGTTCGCCAGGATCGGCGGAGACCAGCTGGTCGATGTCGGCGCCGGCATGGGCGTCGGGCTCGATGGCCTCCGGCCCCCCAGTGGGACCAGGGAGCCACAGCGGGACCAGCCGGGGGCGAGTGCCCCGGCGACCGGTGACCTCGACCTGCACCCGGCGCTGGGTGAGGACCCCATGGCCGTCACCCAGCCCGGACCAGCGCTGCTGGGTGATCTCGAGCACCAGATCGGGGACCTCGGGCCACACCCCACCGGCGTCGACCACCACGCTGCCCCGCTCGCGGGCCCGGGACCGCAGCCGCTGGGAGTCGCGAGCCCGAGCCCGATGGGTACTCGACACCAGGATCAGGTCGAAGGCGTCGACGAGGGCGGCCAGCACCGCTCCCCACGAGGACCGGGGCGGTTGGTCCACCTTCACCATCCGGTGCAGTGCCACCCCGGCCTGCTCGGCGGCCACCAGCCCCAGCTCCTCGCAGCCCACGGTGGCCAGCCAGGACCCCGACGCCACCGGCCCGGCGGCCACCGCCAGCGCCAGCGAGCCGGCTCCCGGACCCCGTACCGCGACCACGCTCCCCCGCTGGAGGCCGTCGGGCAGCACGTGGCCCAATGCCGGGCTCACCTCCAGGCGCCGCTCGACCGCCAGGGTGGTGGGCGCGACCCGCTGTGCGGCGTCGGTCAACGACTCGGGGCGGACCCCTACTCCCATCTCCCCAGTATCGAACACCCGTTCGACACTGTGCAAGTGGCGACCGGTGAAGGTCAGTCGGCCGCGCCCGCCTTGCGGAAGCCGTCGACCAGATGCTCGCGCTGGGCCTCGATCTCGAAGGGGTAGTAGTCGAACGCCCCGGTCGTGAAGCCCGGGGCCCGATCCCTGATCTCCCCCAGGACCCGGGCAGCTTCGTCGAGCCGCCCCAGCTGCGCCAACGAGGCTGTCTTGATGATGCGAGCGAACAGGTAGCCGTGGCGGACCGCGATCGCGTGGTCGGCGACCTCGATCGCCCGCTCGTACCGCTCGAGGTTGTAGTTCACATGAGCGAGTGAACCGAGGCAGTGCCAGACCACCGGGTCGTTCGGGCTCAGCCGCAGGGCGGTCTCGCTGGCCTCGACGGAGGCTTCGCACTCACCCAGGTAGTTGAGCAGGCCGCCGTGTATGTAGTGGCCGGCGAAGGAGTTGGGGTCGAGCTCGATGGCCCGCTCGATGGCGAGCCGCCCTTGGGCCAGGTGACGTGTCCAGAAGCACGCCGCGGCGACGACCGTGTGACAGAACGGATCCTGGTCATCGAGCGACCGAGCTCTCTCGGCCAGCTCGTGGGCGGTCCGCACCGCAGCTTCCTTGTCGTCGGTCCAGTTGAACATGACCTCGTAGACGTAGCTCGACGCCAGCCATGCGATCGCCCGTGCGTAGTGCCCGTCGAGCTCGACGGCGCGCTCGAGCTCGCGGCGGGCATCGAGGTTGCTCTTCTTGTGGTAGTGGCTCATGTGCCACAGCCCGCGCAGGAGGTGATCCCAGGCCTGCAGGCTGGTCGGCGCCTTCGCGAGCGCGGCGTGCATCTCGAAGCTGAGGATCGCCGGGTCGAGCGCGGCGACGATCCGGCTGGTGATCTCGTCCTGCACCTCGAAGATGTCGGTCAGGTCGCGGTCGTAGCGCTCGGCCCAGATGTGGTTGCCCGTGGCGGCCTCGACGAGCTGCGCCGTGATCCGCACCCGGCCACCGGCCCGGCGGACGCTGCCCTCCAGGACATAGCGCACCCCGAGCTCCCGTCCCACGGTCTGCACGTTGACCGCCTCGCCCTTGTACGTGAACGAGGAGTTCCGGGCGATCACGAAGAGCCAGCGCAGCTTCGACAACGAGGTGATGAGGTCCTCGGCGATGCCGTCGGAGAAGTACTCCTGCTCCGCGTCGCCGGACATGTTGTCGAACGGCAGGACCGCGATCGACGGCGTGTCGGCGCCAGCGCGACCACCACCGTCTGCGGTGGTGAGGTCCCGCCCGGCCCACTGCCACACGCGCACCGGCCGGGCGATGTTTCTCACCTGGTGCTCGCCGCCGTCGGCCCAATCGGTGTCGAGCCGATCGCGCACCTGCCGGTACGCGTCCTCGGAGATCGTGATCCCGCCCGGCGGGCACAGCGTCTCCAGCCGAGCCGCGATGTTCACCCCGTCACCGAGCAGGTCCTCGCCCTGAGCCACCACGTCGCCCATGTTCACACCAACGCGGAAGACGACCCGCCGGTCCGGGGCCACGTCCTGGTTCCGTGACGTGATCCCCTCCTGCACCGCGGTCATGCAACGCACGGCATCGACGACGCTCGGGAACTCGACGAGCAGGCTGTCGCCGGCGGTGTTCGCGATCCGGCCCCGGTGCTCGGAGATGAGCGGGTCGATCAGCTCCTGGCGATGCGCCCTGAGGGCCTGCAGCGTCGCCTCCTCGTCCTGGCCGACGAGCCGGGAGAAGCCGACCACGTCGGCTGCGACGATCGCCGCCAGGCGCCGGCGCTCACCCATGTCGCTCGTCGCCGTCCCGCATGCGCCTCACAGCGGAAACCGTACGTGACCCACCGAGCCCGAGGGGACTGCCAACCGACAGGGCGGGCTCGCGACCAGCCGCCGGAGATCCCTCGAGGGGCCCTGGGATCTACGCGCCGGCGGGCTCTCCTGCAGGCTCCTCCGCGGGCTCCTCGGTCGGGAAGCTCGGGACCTCCACGCCGGGCCGGTAGTAGATGAACATGTCCTCGAGGAGCTCCTTGAGCCCGGCGGGGTCGAAGCCCCGGGCCAGCTCGACGGTCACCACGTTGGAGTTGATGTGGACGCTCTCCACTCCCCCGTGCTCGAAGATCGTCCTGGCGACTTGGTCCGGCGGTCGATCGCCCAGGATCGGAGTGCCGGCGAGGTATCGCTCGTGTCCCATGCCGGTGATGCTGCGGTTGAGCTCGAAGCGCACGATGCCTGGCCGCGTGGACGGCTTCTGGACGACGGTGACCGGCTGACCCATGGCGCAGTGAGACTACCGGGCGGCCACCGGCGGCGACGAGACGGGGGCCGGCGAGGTCCGCAGCGCGCGGCCGGCGTTCGACGCCAGGCCGATCGACGCCAGCATGAGCGCGGCGTGGACGGCGGTGAAGGCCGCGTCGTGGTCGTCCACGATGATGCCGATCCCCCGCACCAGCCAGAAGCCGATGGTCCAGGCCACGAACAGGCCGACCAGGGCCCGGTCGCCGGCCGTCAGCTCGCGACCCCGCCGCTGCCACAGGCGCACGGCCAGGGCCAGGGCGAAGCCCAGGAACACCGCGGCCACGACCGTCCGCCACGCCTGGCCCGAGGCCGACAGATCCGCGTCGGTCCACACGTTGCGCAGCCGGGAGACCCACACCACCAGGGTCCACACCACCAGTGGCAGCAGCGAGGCCACGCGGCTCGACATGAGCCAGACGCTACCGACTCGGGGCCCGGCTCAGAACAGCGCCTGCTGTGGGTCCGGGCGCTGGTACCGCTCGACGGCGGTGAAGGGGAGGCTGTCCATGAACGCCCACGAGCGGCGGTGGATCGGGCTGGGCCCCCAGGTCTGTAACGCGGCCTTGTGCCGGGGGCAGGGGTAACCCTTGTTCTGGTCGAACACGAAGGCCGGGTAGTGGCGGGCCAGGTCACGCATCATCCGGTCCCGAACCACCTTGGCGATGATGGACGCCGCGGCGATGGAGAGGCAGGTGGCGTCGCCGCGGACGATCAGGGTGGTGCACCCGTTGCCGACGAAGTCCCAGTTGCCGTCGACGAGCACGTGGTCCGCCTCCACCCCGAGCGCCGTCAGCGCTCGCTGAGCCGCCAAGCGCTGGGCGTCCGACATTCCCAGCTCGTCGCACTCCACGTTGGTGGCGTGGCCCACGGCCCAGGCCTCACACCAGCCCACCACCCGGTCGAACAGCGCCTCCCGCTCGTCCTCGGTGAGCATCTTCGAGTCCCGGATCTTGTAGACCCGACGATCCCGGGGCACCACCGCGGCGCCGACCGTGAGGGGGCCGGCCCAGGAGCCCTTGCCCACCTCGTCCACGCCCACCACCACCGAGCAGCCGCGATCCCACAACTCGCGCTCGCGACCGAGGCCCGGCGACTTGGCCTTGATGGCCCGGCGGAGCTTGGGCGCAGTCGGCGCAGTCCCCATCGGGGCCCGACGTTAGCGCACCGCCCCCGAGCCCCGGGTCAGGCGGACAATCCATTGCCGCACCTGCGCGGGGCTCCCGAAGGTGCGCTCCACCCACGCTGCGGTGTCCCCGCGGCGTTGCTGCGCCGGATCTCCGAAACACAGGACCGCGATGCTCATGGGGCCCCTTCTGGTGCCTGGTTCAACGATGAAGACCTCGAAGGGTCCGGTGTTGGTCGCGGTTCGTGTAGACGCTCTCGGGGCCGACGGCGGCGCGGCCGA
>JBFINV010000054.1:0-10655 GCA_041611015.1 Acidimicrobiales bacterium
CCCGGCCCCGTCCGCTACCGCCGCTACCGCCGCCACCGGCGCCGGAGACGGGCGTCGGCGCCGCAGGCCATGGCGGCCACCAGGCGGGCATCGAGGTGGGCCAGGCCCAGGGCCGAGAGCACCTCCAGGTCCAGGGCACCGCCGAGCACGTACCCGGCGAGGCCGTCGTGGGCCAGCCGGAGGCCGACGTTCTGGCAGGCGTGGCCCGCTTCCTGGAGCACGAAGCGGCCCGCTCGGGTGCCGTATTTCTCGGCTGCATGACCCACGTCGGCCACGAAGGCGAGGACCAGCTGAGGGGTGCCGTCGCAGTCGAGCTGGAACAGCCGGCGCACCTCGCTCTCGTCGGGCACCGAGCCGATGGCCTGAATCGCGTGGGCGGCGGCGTCGTAGCGGAAGCGCTGGCCCCGCCCCGGGCCGTGGACCCGGACCCCGAAGCCGAAGCAGTGCACTGCGTCGAGCCCGCCGGCCGAGGGCACCAGCCGGGAACCGCCAGCGAATCCGACCGAGGCGAGGATCCGATCGACCGCACGCGCCTCCAGGAACGCGCTGTCGAAGGAGCGGCGGCTGCGCCGCGCCGCGAACACTCGCTGCAGCCGATCGTCGACCTCTCCGAGTGACTCGAGCGGTGCCACCCCCTCGAAGGGGTGCACGCCACGCCGGTCCGCCTCGAAGCTCGACAAGTGGGCCGCGAAGCTCGCTGCGGTCATCGAGTCCAGGCTCGATGCCTCGAAGAAGTCGTGCAACGGGTCGCTCATCCGAGCGGGTGCGGGTACGGGGAGGGGAAGGTTCGGTCTCCGCGGCGCGCCGGCCCGTCGGGATACCGCCACTCCAGGTCGCCAGCTCGGCCGCCGAGGAACGGCCACCGATGATCGTGGTGGATCGGGGTGAGGTCGGGTGACACCACCCGGACCACCCGGACCCCGAGTTGGTCGGCATCGACCGTGGAGAGGTCCCGGTAGGCCATCCGAACCCCGGCGGCCTGCAGGGCCTCGACCAGCTGGTGCAGCTCGTCGTGGGTGCTCACCGCAGGCGCGCCCACCGGCGCCTCTGCCCACTGTGCATCCACGTGGAGGGGCAGCTCGAGCCAGTCGGCCGGGTTGGCGGTGTAGTAGAGCGCGTGCTCGTCGAAGCCGGTGACCTGGCGCCGGTCCAGGGCCCACATGGCCGGGTCCCGGGCCAGCCGATGGGCCACGAAGACCAGCCCCTGCAGCAGCTCGAGCTCGGCCCGCTCCGCAGCATCCTCCCACGTGGACCTGCAGGCCACGCCCAGCGAGTGCCGGGGTCGACCACTCAGCCCCAAGGTTCCCGTCGCCATGGCCACCGGGTGGGGGCTGAACGACGGCGTGAGATCGTAGAGCCGCAGGTCACCGCCCAGGTGCGGATCGACCGGGCGCTGCTCGACCAGACGCCCACCCAGCTGGTGCAGCCATGTCGTCATGAACGCATCCCGCTCCACCAGCTCCTGCAGGGCCCGTACCAGTGCCAGCCAGGGGTCGGGGTGGGCTGCGAGCCCCGACGAGGTGGCCCGGGTGCGGTAGCCAGGGTTCAGGGTCACCAGGCTGGCCGGCACCCAGACCGGGAGGTTGTCGGTGAGATCGAAGGCGCAGGTGAGCCAGGTGTCGGGCGGGGCTCCGGCGTCGGGATGGTCGGGCTGGCTGCGCTGCTCTTCGCTGTGGCCGGTCCACAGGACGTGGGGCCACGCCCGCTCGCGGTCGAGGTCCTCGAGCCGGCGCAGCGGCAAGGTCGCGTGCGTCGCCACGTACCGCTCGACCGCCTCACCCACCGCTGCGGTGTGCGCCGCGTCGGGGGTCCGACCCACCCCACCCCCGGCGCTCACGTCGGGCCGGTCGTCCATGGCCACGCTCGCGTGATGCACCCCCGGAGGGTCGGCGGCGCCGAGGGGCACGTCGACCGCTGGCGCGACGAGGCCGTGACGCACGCCGGTAGCGGCCTCGATGGACACAGCAGCGCTCACGGCGCCGGCGGGTTCTCGTCCTCGTCGCTCACACCCGGGGGCGGGATCACCGGAAACCGGTCCTCGCGCGCCGGTGGTGGCGGTGGTGGTGGCGGTGGCGGCGGCGGGATCTCCGGGGGCGGGCTCTGGGGTGGTGGGGCTGGCGGCGGTGGGGGGATCACGGGGAACTGCCGTTCGGGACCTCGGGCTCGGGGCCGCGAGGCCGCCCGAGACCGGCCCAGCACCAGGGTTTCCCGATGCTGGTGGCGCCACTTGGCTATGGAGATACCGACGACTATCGCCGGAATCGCCAGGATCTCGAAGAGCAGCGCGCTGGCCAGAGCCAAGAAGACCTCGGCGACCAGCACCGCGCAGTAGACCGACACCGTCACCGCGCTGAACAGGGCCGCTCGCGCCGGGGAGGCTCCGGCCATCACCTGGGCGACGAGCACCACGATCGCCAGTGTGATCGCGGCCCCGACCAGCGCCGACCCGTCGGAGCTGACCACGACCCACAGGGCGATGAGTGGGGCCAGGATGGCTACGAAGACCGACGCCGCAGGATTGCGGTCGTTCTCCCGGGCCACGTAGAACGTCTCGGCAGTGGTGAGGCTGACGAAGCCCGCTGTCGAGACCAGACAGCAACAACAGCAGCAACAGCACGACGGCGTGGCGACCGTGACCGCGCCTCGCGCCGGCTGATACGGGCTGGGCAGGGGTTCGAGCTCGATGACCGTCGGCGTCATGTCTGGGCCACCCACGGAAGATGCAGTCGTCCCGACCTCACTGCGACGTCGCAGGTCGGGCAGCCCGGGGACTTGAGCAGGGTCTCCGGTTGGGCCGTCCCGAGCTCGAGATCCCAGGCGATGGTGGCGTTCACCAGGGGCGAGGTCCCGGCTGCGATCAGGTCCAGCTGGATGCGGACCAGCTCGGCGATGACGTGCACGTGGCGCTGGACCGCCGGGTCGGTGGCGGCGCTCTGGCGGCCCCAACGGCGTCGGACGCGGGTGGTGAGGCACGCGGTGCACGCGGTGAGACCGGGCACCACGTAGGGACCGAGAACGAGCGTGTGGTGGAGCGAGCAGTCGACCGCCAGGTGAGGCTCCGACGGGGCCCCCGGCCAGTGGTCACCGGTGCGGACCAGCAGGGCCAACCCGTTCGCCGCCGGTGTGATCTCCATGGCCGCTGCGAGCTTGGAGGAGAACGGCTCGGCCCCGATGAGCCGAACAGCCGACATCGATGCGGGAAGGGTCAATACCCCCACCTGCACCAGCCGGTCCACCAGACGGTGCTCGTCGGCTTCCACCGGCGCCGCCACTCGGTCCCGGGCCCAGCGACGGACGCGGTGGACCAGGGCGGGTCCCAGGCCCCGCAGCGCCAGGCGGCGATCGGCGCCGCCATCCAGCACCAGGGTGCCGTCGTCCAGCTCTCCGAGCTGCCAGTGCGGTGACCATCTCGGCGCCACGCCCGACCCGGTGCTGCTGGCCATTGCTCCAGGTTGGCAGACGCGGTGTCCGAGCAGGGGGTCCAACCTCGTGAAACCGCCTACGCTCCTGACCATGACGGGTGCCCGGACTGCCACCACGCTCCCGAACCTGCTCGAGAACCACTTCTGGGTCCGCCCGCAGCACGAGATCGAAGCTGACCTCGAGCGCTACCGGCGGGAGGAGCCCGTCGCCTTCGTGGCCGAGCCGGAGCTGCCTCCGGGGCTGACCCTGGAGCAGAGTCCGGGGGCCTGGGTCGTCTCCCGGCACGCCGAGATCCTCGAGGTGTCCCGCGCCCCCGACATCTACAGTTCGGCCTCGGGGGTCACGGTCCTCGACGCCCCACCCGAGTTCAACGAGTTCTTCAGCTCCATGATCGCCATGGACGACCCCCGCCACGCCCGGCTCCGACGCCTCGTCAGCGCCGGCTTCACCCCCCGCATGCTCCGGCAGCTCGAGGGCTCGGTGCAGGACGTCGCCGCCAGCATCGTCGACGACATCTGCGACCGGGGCGAGGTGGACTTCGTGGTCGACGTGGCCGCGCGGCTGCCGCTCAAGATCGTCTGTGACCTGATGGGCATCCCGGAGTCCTACTACCAGACCGTGTTCGACTGCTCGAACGTGATCCTCGGTGCCGGCGACCCTGAGTACGTCGATCGGGTCGAGGACATCCTCGGCTCCATCCTGGCGGCCGGGGCCACCCTGGCCCGGGTCATGGAGGAGGTCGCCCACGCCAAGACGGGCGGCGACGGGAGCGACCTGACCAGCGTCCTCGTGAACGCCGACCTGGAGGACGACGTGCTGTCGCACAGCGACCTCGCCAGCTTCTTCCTGCTGCTGGTGGTGGCCGGCAACGAGACCACCCGCAACGCCATCGCCTGGGGCCTCACCTACCTCACGGAGAACCCCGACCAGCGGACCATCTGGGCCGCCGACTTCGAGGCGGTGGCGCCGACCGCGGTGGAGGAGATCGTTCGTCTGGCCAGCCCGGTCACCTACATGCGCCGCACCCTCACCCGGGACGCCGAGCTGGGAGGCCGGCAGCTGGGCGAGGGGCAAAAGCTGTGCATGTTCTACCTCTCGGCCAACCGGGACGAAGACGTGTTCGACGACCCGTACGCCTTCGACGTCCTGCGCTCGCCCAATCACCATGTGGGCTTCGGCGGCCCCGGCCCCCACTTCTGCCTGGGCGCCCACCTGGCCCGCCGGGAGATCACGGTCATGTTCCGTGAGTTGTTCCACCGCCTGCCCGACATCGAGGCTGCAGGCGAGCCCGAGGTCCTGGCGTCGAGCTTCATCCACGGGGTCAAGCACCTGCGGGCCAGCTTCACGCCGGTCCGAGCGCCGGTCGGGTGAAACGCTCGGACCCGGCGGCGATCGGCCACGAACTTCTCGAGGCCGCCGGCATCGAGGTCGGCGGACCCGAGCCCTGGGACATCCAGATCCACGACGAGCGGCTGTTCGAGCGGGTGCTGCGGGACCGGGAGCTGGGGCTGGGCGAGGCGTACCAGGACGGCTGGTGGGATGCCGAGCGGATCGACGAGCTGCTCACCCGGTTGCAGCTGGCAGACCTCCGCAGCCGCATATCTCCCGGGCCGGCGCTGGTGCTGCTCGCGGCCCGGGCCAGGCTCTCGAACCGCCAGGCCCTCCGGGCCGCGCGAGACAACGCCCGGGCCCACTACGACATCGGTAACGACCTGTTCGAGCGCATGCTCGATCGGCGGATGATCTACAGCTGCGCCTACTGGCGAGACGCCTCGGGCCTCGACGAGGCCCAGGAGGCCAAGCTCGAGCTCACCTGCCAGAAGCTCCACCTGGAGCCGGGGATGACGGTGCTCGACATCGGCTGCGGTTGGGGCGGATTCGCCGAGTACGCGGCCTCGAAGCACGGCGTGGAGGTCACCGGGATCACCCCGGCGGCCGCCCAGCTGGAGGTCGCCAGAGCCCGCTGTGAGGGCCTTCCGGTGCGCATCGAGCAGCAGGATTACCGAGAGACGACGGGCACCTTCGACCGGATCGTCTCGATCGGGATGATGGAGCACGTCGGCCCCCGGAACCTGCGCCGCTTCTTCGACGTGTGCCGCGACCGCCTGGCGCCCGACGGGATGATGCTGCATCACACCATCAGCTCCAACGAGTCCAAGCACCGGGCGGACCCCTGGTACGACAAATACATCTTCCCCGGCGGGGTGGCCCCCTCACTCGAGCAGATCGCGGGCGCCGCCGTGAACCACTGGGCCATCGAGGACGTGCACAACTTCGGCCCCGACTACGACCGGACCCTGCTGGCCTGGCACGCCAACATCGAGGCCGCCTGGCCCGAGCTCCCCGGCTACGACGAGCGGTTCCGGCGGACCTGGCGCTACTACCTACTGGGCGTGGCCTCGTCGTTCCGGACCCGCAACCTCCAGCTCTACCAGATCGTGTTCCGCCGCTCCCGCCTGCTCAGCGGCGTCTACCAGGCCGTCCGGTAGCCGGGATCAGGGGGCGACCGCGGCCCAGGCTCGAGCCAGCTCGGGGTCGCCGAAAACCTCGAGATCGGAACCGCCCCGACCCCACAGGTAGAGCAGCAGGTTGTCACCCGTGCCCCTGACCGCCACATCGCCCTTGGCGTGCTCGTGGGTGGCCACCAGACGGCCGTCCTCGTTCCGCAGCAGCCACTCGCCCTCGCCGTCGGTGCGGTGCAGGTGCAGCGAACCGGGCGGGTACTCGTACCTCTTGTTGGGATTGGAGGAATGCTGCATCCCCACGTGGATCAGCTCGTCCACGCCGTCGGCCGCGATCTCGCTGTCGAGCGGGGTCCGCGTCCCGGCAGCTCCCTCCACGTCCCAGCGGTGCAGCACGGTCTCGTGGGCCATCCGCCGGTGGTAGAAGCCGGCCCGGCCGGTGCCGGCCCAGTTCCAGCACGGCGCGTCGGGGTCGGCTGACTCCAGGGCGCTCAAGAGCTCCTGCCAGCGTTTGCCGGTCCACTCGAGCCGCTCCTCGGCTCTCTCCGGCGGCACCGGGGCCCGCAGGTCGGGGCGCTCGGTGGAACGCTCGGCGACCAGCTGTGTCACGTACTCGTACACCCACCCCAGGTGACCCACGAGCGCAGCGACGTCCCAGTCGGGGCAGGACGGCACCTGCTGGTGGAGGCATCCCCCGGCCACGTCCAGCAGGCGCCGGCCCTCACGCTCGACCGCGTCCAGGTAGGTCTGGGGATCCATGGCCAGAGTCTGGCACACGCCTTTCGTCAGGCGTCCAGCGCCGCGCCGACGCCGGCCACGAACCGGTCGACGTCGGCCTCGGTGGTCTCGAAGCTGGTCATCCACCGGACTTCGTCGTGGGGGTCGGCGCCGTGACCCGGCGCCCAGACGTAGAAGTCGCTCCAGGCCCGGAGGCGCTCGACGCTCGCTCTGGGCAGCCTGGCGAAGACCGCGTTGGCCTCGACCGCCTGGGTGACCACCACTCCTGGGACCGTGCCGGCGTCCGCAGCCAGCTTGGCGGCCATGGCGTTGGCGTGGCGGGCATGGTCGAGCCAGCGGTCCTCGGCCAACAGGGCGTCGAGCTGGGCGGCGACGAAGCGCATCTTGGACGGCAGCTGGGCCGCCTGCTTCTGGTGGAACCGCCCGGCGAGGGCCAGGTCCGGGTCGCAGAAGACCACCGCCTCGCCACCGGCGATCCCGTTCTTGGTGCCTCCGAAGGTGAGGACGTCGACCCCGACGTCAGTGGTGATCCGACCCACGTCGACGTCGAGGGCGGCGACTGCGTTCGCGAGCCGGGCCCCGTCCAGGTGTATCCGCAGCCCAGCTCGCTTGGCAGCCCCGCACAGCTCGGTCAGCTCGTCGACGCTGTAAACGGTGCCGCACTCGGTCGACTGCGCGAGCGAGATGGCGCCCGGCTGCACGTGGTGCACGTCGCCGACGGCTCCCAGCTGGGCCTCGATGTCGCCGGGACGGAGCTTGCCGTCGGGAGTGGGGACGTCGATGAGCTTGGACCCCACGAAGCGCTCGGGACCGCCACATTCGTCGACGTTCACGTGCGACGTCGTCGGGCAGATGATCCCCTCGTATGGCCGGACCAGGGTGGCCAGCCCCACCAGGTTGGCTCCTGTGCCCCCCCAGCACAGCAGCGCGGTGACCTGGTCGCCGAACAGGGCCCGGAACCGGTCCTGGACCCGAGCGGTGACGTCGTCGTCGCCGTAGGGGATCGACGGGCCCTCGTTGGCAGCGGCCAGGGCCTCCACCACCGCCGGGGCCATGCCGGCGGTGTTGTCGCTGTAGAAGGAGGTGCGCGGTGGCGGAAGCGAGAGCGGCTCGGGACCCATCGCCGACCGACCTTACCGGTGGCACCGCACCTGCCACGTCCTCCGCCGGGTGGTCTTGACCGAGATGATTCCAGATGGAATGATCTCGATCCGAGAGTCCCCCGCCCCTCACCGAGCCCGGAGGGTCAGATGGTCGATGCCCGAAGTGTTGCCGACGCCCTGTACGCCCAGGACTCGGCATCGCCCGCCCTCGGGATCGAGATCGCCGACGTCGGTCCCGGTCGGGCCTCGGTGACCATGACGGTCCGGGCTGACATGACGAACGGGCACGAGGTCTGCCACGGCGGGCTCATCTTCACCCTGGCCGACACCGCCATGGCCTTCGCCAGCAACTCCCACAACGAAGAGGCGCTGGCTGCGGCCGCATCGATCGACTTCATGAACCCGGCACCCGTGGGTGCCCAGCTCACCGCCACCGCCATCGAACAGTCGTCGCGGGGCCGTTCGGCCATCTACGACGTGACGGTCACCGACGACGACGGCGCCACCATCGCCCTGTTCCGCGGCCGGACCCGGCGGATGGGAACGCCCATCGTGGAGGACGCACCGTGAGCGCCGACCTCGACGCCCGCACCTTCGAGGAAGCCGCAGCGGGGCGGGTCGGCGCCGACATCGGCCACGCCGACATGGAAGCGCTGCGGGCCAGCTTCGACCTCATCCGGGCCAGCACCCGCCTGGTGCAGCACCTCGAACGCCACGTCCATCGCCCTGCGGGTTGGTCGATGGCGGGGTTCCGAGTCATGTTCTGCGTCTGGGTGGCGGGCGAGCTCGAGCCCCGCGAGATCGCCCGGCTGTCCGGGTTGAGCCGGGCTGCGGTGTCGAGCGTGCTGAACACGCTTGAGCGCGACGGCCTGGTGCGGCGCTATCGCGAGTCCGCCGACCGCCGCCTGGTGACGGTCAGGCTCACCGCCGAGGGCGAGCGCGGTGTCCGCCAGGCCTATGCCGAGCAGAACGAGCAGGAGCGGGCGTTCTTCGACGCCCTCTCCCCCACCCAGCTCAGCGACCTGACCGACACCCTGCGAGCCATGCTCGAGCACCGGCTGCCCGAACCCTACGATGTTCCAGGCTGAGCTCCAGACCATGCCCCGGCCCGAGCTGGAAGCGCTGCAGCTCGAGCGGCTGCAGACCACGGTGACCCGGCTGCGCGAGCGGGTGCCGCCCATGGCCGGCCGCATCGCGGGCGTCGAAGACCCGAAGACCCTGGACGACATCACGTCACTGCCCTTCTTGCGGAAGGCCGATCTGCGCGAGCACTACCCCTTCGGGTTGCTGGCCGAGGATCGGTCGGCGCTGCGGCGGATCCACGCCAGCTCGGGGACCACCGGCAAGCCCACCGTCGTGGCCTACACCGACCACGATCTCGACGTCTGGGCCGACTGCGTTGCCCGCAACCTGTCCAACGCCGGCTGCGCCCCCGGCTGGATGCTGCACAACGCCTACGGCTACGGGCTCTTCACGGGTGGGCTCGGTCTGCACGCGGGCGCAGAGCGCGCCGGGATGGTCGTGGTCCCGGTCTCGGGCGGCAACACGGAGCGGCAGCTGATGCTCATCGAGGACTTCGCACCCGAGGCCATCTGCTGCACCCCTTCCTTCGCGCTCACCCTGGCGGAGCGGCTGGGTGACCGGGCCCGTGACACCTCGCTGCGGGTGGGCATCCTGGGCGCCGAGCCGTGGAGCGACGCCATGCGCACCGAGATCGAGGAGCGGCTCGGGATCGTGGCCGTCAACATCTACGGGCTGTCCGAGGTGATCGGGCCCGGGGTGTCCTGTGAGAGCACCCACCGCAACGGCCTGATCATCGCCGAGGACCACTTCTACCCCGAGGTGGTCGATCCCGACAACGGCGACCCCTTGCCCGAGGGCGAGATCGGGGTGCTGGTGCTCACCAGCCTGACCAAGCAGGCCTTCCCGGTCCTGCGCTACTGGACCGGCGACCTCTGCTCGCTCACCCGCGAGCCCGACCCCGACGGCCGCACCCACGCCCGGATGAGCGCCATCGTGGGCCGAGCCGACGACATGCTGGTCATCCGAGGCGTCAACGTCTACCCGAGCAACATCGAGCACACCCTCCTGGGGCTCGACGGGATCTCCCCGCACTTCCAGCTGGTGGTGCGGCGCGAGGGCACCCTCGACACCCTGGAGGTGCGAGTGGAGCCGGCCACCCCCGTGTCGGAGATCGACACCGACAGGGTGGCCCACTCGCTGGCCTCGGCGCTGGGCATCACGGTCTCGGTCACCCCCGAGCCCGTCGGGACCGTGCCTCGCTCCGAGGGCGGCAAGCTGGACCGAGTCGACGACCGCCGGAGGATCTGATGAGCGGACGCAGCTGGGAGAGCATGGAGGACTTCGAGGCCTTCCTCGACGCCGGTGGGATGGTCGAGGTCGACGACGACATGCCCGACGCCTACCGGGACGCGGTGTTCCGGTTCATCGAGATGCACGCCAACTCCGAGCTGATGGGCGGGTTGACCGAGCGCGACTGGATCCCCAAGTCACCAGGGGTCCGCACCAAGATGGCGGTGCTCGCCAAGACCCAGGACGAGATCGGCCACGCCCACCTGCTGTACATGGTTGCGGCCGACATGGGCGTCAAGACCCGCACCGAGATGCTCGAGGACCTGTTCGCGGGCAGGAGCAAGTTCCACAACGTGTTCCACTACCGGGCCCACACCTGGGCCGACCAGGTGGCCATCGCCTACCTGGTCGACGCCGCGGCGCTCATGTCGCAGCAGGCGGTCATCAAGAACTGCTCCTATGGCCCCTACAAGCGCATCCTGCGACGCATCATCGCCGAGGAGGGCTTCCACATGCGCTTCGGCGAGGAGCGGCTGCTGGTCATCGCCGAGGGCAGCGACATCCAGCGGCAGATGTTCCAGGAGGCCCTGGACCGCTGGTGGCTCCCGGCCCTCCA
>JBFINV010000055.1:0-10652 GCA_041611015.1 Acidimicrobiales bacterium
AACGCGGACCCTGCCGACCCCCCAAGACAACCCCCGGCCCAGCGCCACAACCAGCTCCCTCCCGGCAACCTCGGACACCGGAACGCGGACCCTGCCGACCCAGTGGCCCGGGGATGCCGCGCGAGAATGCTGCATGCAGCTGCCTCGCCGCTTCGCGCTCGTCGTGGCCGCCGGGGCCATTGCAGCCTGCGGGTCGACGGGCCTGTCCGACGAGGTGCTCGCCACGGTCGTCGACGAGGTGATGGACGCGGGGACGTGGGCCTCCCACGGCGTCACCGTGACAGACGTCGAGGTCACCGACGTGACCCGGCTCGATCCCGACGCGGACGACGACCGCGAAACGTGGTGCGTCGCCGTCGACGCCGCCACCTCCGACCCCGAGCACTACCTGGACGACCCCATGATCTGGCTGGCCTCGCAGAACGACGACGGAACCTGGTGGGTGACGCCGACGTTCATCATCGCGGTCAAGCACACCGACAGCTGGCACGCACGCTGCGGCATCGCGGAGCCCCTTTCGGGGGAGAGCTGATTCGGCCACCGACCGGGACCCCGGTGCATGAAACGACAGCGACCCACCAAGCCACCGCCCTTCCCAAGCCACCCCCCCTCGGACACCGCACTCCCCCGCAACGTTGTCAGCCCGTCGAGCTCGCCGGCTGGGTGCCACCGGACGAACTCGACGGGCTCGGAGGGAGAGCAAGGAAGAGGACGAGAGAGAAAGAGACTGCGGCCCTACGCAGAGAACACTCGGTCGGGAATGCGGGTGTCGGCAAGCAGATCGTCGAGGAGCGGCACGACGTTGCGGAGGCGGGTGCTGGTGAAGACCACATCGTCGGCCTGGACGCAGCTCCTCTCGTCGTGAGCGGTCGCCACGGCGAGGACGAGGTGGTCTCTCAGGATCGCTGCCCAGCCCACGACGGTCTCGGCGACCTCTCCGTCGCCCCGGGCCCCGGTGAACCCGTAGCGCACCGCCTTGCGGCCGGCCAGCTCCACAGGAACCGGATCGTGCTCGGTCAGCTGATAGCGCGGCCCGCAGGTCTGGGCCCGGTCGGCCAGAGCGCTCTCGAAGTGGTCGGCCACGAAGGCGTCGAGGAGCGTGTCGGCTCGGCCCCGGTCGACCATGCGCTGCAGCTTCTTCAGCGAGTCGAGCGGAAAGGCGACGAACTCGACCGTCCCGCCGAGATCGCCCTGCCGGTCGACACAGAGGAAGGGAGCGGTGCCCGGACACGCATGGGCGGTCCAGAGATCGTTCAGCTCGACGAACACCAGCGGATCCGTCCAAACGATGGCGGTGCCCTCGCGAGGCGTCGGCGTCGGGGTGGGCCTGGGCGTCGGGGTGGGCGTCGGCCTGGGGGTCGGGGTGGGCGTCACCGTCGGCTTCGGCGTCGGCTTGGGCGTCGGCGTCACCGTGGGCTTGGGCGTCACTGTCGGCGCCGCTGTCGGACCAGGGCTCGGCGAGAGCGTCGGCTCGGGCGTGGGAGACGGCGGCGTCGGTGACGGCGTCGGGTCTGCCGGCGTGGCGGTGGGGTCGGCGGTGGGGGGCGCCTGCACTTCTGGCTCCCCGTTCCCGCACGCAGCTCCCACCAGCGCCAGCACCAGCACCAGCACCAGGGAGCGGCGAAGGATCGTGGTCATGGGCACCTCTGTGGAGGGGGAAGGGACGATGCCCTAGGACGAAGGGTGCACCAGACACGGTTCCGGTCCGAGATTGCTGTCTGCGGTCGCCTGGATTGAGATTTGGTGTCGGGGCTGGGCACTTGTCGCCCACCCAGAGCGCAGCGCCGCGCAGCCTGTCTCAGCCGCCGTCTTCGGCGTAGCCCTCGGCGATCAGGCCCCGGATCTCGTCGTCCACGGCGTCTGCGGTCTCGAGGTCGATCATGTGGGCCCAACGGTCGGCGGCGATGGGGACCGACCGGACCACGAACCCGTCCGGGAGATCGCGGCGAAGCTTCACGGTGAGCCGAAGCCCTCGGCGGCGAGGGCGGAGCTCGATGAACTTGGTGCGGCGGATGAAGAACACTCCGACGTCGACCGCCTCCAGCTCCACGTCGTCGCCCAGCTCGTCCAGGTGCTCCTGCACCGCCGCGACGATGGCCCGGTCCTCGGGGTCGTAGTCGTCCAGGAAGTCCTCGAGGGAGCGACCGGGCCGGCACAGGTGGGTCTGGCCCCGCCTGGAAAACGGGCGATCGCAGTCAGGACAGCGCCACAGGGCCACCGCTCGGCGCCGGCTCAGGCGGCGCCGGACGCGAGTAGATCCGTCGCCGTGGCCGCCGGGGCGAGCACCTCGTCGCTCACCAGCTCGGTGATCTCGGCGACCTCGGGCTTGGTGGCGTACTCGTGCACGTACTCCTGGCCGGAGAGCTGGCTGATCTCGTACATCAGCTCGTCGGTCATCTCCCGGTAGAGCAGCGGATCGCCGTCGCGGGACCGGAAGCGGGCCGGATCGATCGGCCGACCGATGTTGATCTCGACGGGCATGAACGGCCGGGGCAGCGGCTGGTCGGGCGGCTGCACCTCGCGCGTACCGCGGATGCCGACCGGGACGATGGGGGCGCCGGTGCGCATGGCCAACCGAGCCACCCCGGTGCGGCCCTTGTGGAGCTTGCCGGAGCGCGAGCGGGTCCCCTCGGGGTAGATACCGAACAGCTCGCCGGCCTCGAGGATGCGCGCCGCTGTGTCCATCGCCGCCTGGCTGGCCGCCCCGCCGGACCGGTCGATGGGCACCATCCCGAGCGCCGGGAACAGGTACTTGGTCTTCCAGTCGTCCATGTACTCGGCCTTGCCGACGTAGGTGATGCGCCGGGGCAGCACCACGGGCACGAAGAAGGAGTCGATCACCGACACGTGGTTCGGGGCGATGATGGCCGGCCCCGTCTCGGGCACGTGCTCCAGGCCGTTGGCGTCGATCCTCCAGAGGAACCGACACACCGGGCTGAGCACCGCTTTGGCCGCGCTCTGGATCTGGCCCGCGTCGCGGCTCATCGAGAGGCCTCGGGACGGTCCAGAGCGATCTCGGGGGCCAGATCCACTCCGAGCAGTCTTGCCGCATTCCCCACCCCTTGACCAGAGGCAATCGCAGAATCGATGGCGGCGATGGCCCCGGGGGTGTCGAGATCGTCGTCGAGGCGGGCTCGGACCTCGTCGAGGGCCCCGTCGCCGGGTCCGGCGGATCGCCAGGCCTCGAGCCGCTCGGCGGCTGCGGGCATGATGTCGTCGTTCCACTCCCAGGAGTGTCGGTAGTGGTGGGCGAGCAGGCCGAGCCGGATGGCTCGGGGGTCGAGTTCCTTGCGCAGGTCCGAGATGAACACCAGGTTGCCGAGCGACTTCGACATCTTCTCGCCGTCCATCCGCACCATGGCCTGATGCATCCAGTGGCGGACGAAGGGCTCGCCGGTGGCCGACTCGGACTGGGCCCGCTCGCACTCGTGGTGCGGGAAGATCAGGTCGGTGCCGCCGCCGTGCAGGTCGATGGTGGGGCTCCCGAGATCCCGCATCGCCAGCGTGGAGCACTCGATGTGCCAGCCGGGCCGGCCCGGCCCCCACCGGCTGTCCCAGGCCGGCTCGTCGGGAGCCGACGGCTGCCACAGCACGAAGTCGAGCGGATCCCTCTTGTTGGGGTCGTCGGGCTTACCGCCGCGCTCGGCTGCCAGCTCCAGCATCGTCTCCCGGCCGTAGCCGCTCAGCTCGCCGAAGCCCGGATAGGTGCTGGTGTCGAAGTACACCGCTCCCCCGCTCTGGTACGCATGGCCCCGGTCCAGGACCATCCCGATGAACCCCCGGATGTCGGCGATGGCCGAGGTGGCCCGGGGCTCGGACCACGACGGGATCATGTCGAGGGCCTCCATGTCGGCGTCGAAGCGAGCGGTCTCGGAGGCCGCCAGGTCCAGATAGTGCACGCCCAGCTCCCTGGCCTTGCGCAGGATGTCGTCGTCGACGTCGGTGACGTTGCGCACGCAGCGGGTCTGGTGGCCCAGGTCGCGCAGGCGCCGCTGCAGCACGTCGTAGCCCAGGTACACCGCAGCGTGGCCCAGGTGGGTGGCGTCGTAGGGCGTGATGCCGCACGTGTACATGGTCACGATGGGGCCCGGCTCGAAGGAAACCACCTTCCGCCGGAACGTGTCGTAGAGCTGCACGGACATGCAGGCTCAACTCTACGAGGCGCGCCCCGCCGAGGCCCGCTCGAACCGGGCCGCCCGGCTCAGATCTCGACGCCGGTGATCTGGACCGCGGAGCGGGTCTTGTAGCGGCGGTTGATCTGCAGCAGCACCGCGGTGAACGCCTCGATGGGCGCCGCGTTCGAGAGCGACCCGCAGTCCAGGGGCCGCAGGTTCTTCATCCCGTCGATCATGAGCATGGCCTCTTCGACCGCCTCGTGGCGATCGGCACAGACCAGCACGTCGCCCTCCATGGGCTTGTCGATCTGGGCCAGCTCCCGCGCCGGCAGGTGCTGGAACGCGGCAACCACCCGCGAGTCCGGGATGGCGGCCTGCACGTCGGCTGCGATCGAGCCCCGGGGCGGGTAGAGCGCGTGGAACTCGTTGCCCACACGGGCCAGGGCGTTGGCCATGCAGATCACCAGCTTGCCCTTGAGCCGGGGCGCCAGGGCCGATGCGGTCGGCGCGCAGGCGTCCCAGGGTGTGGCCAGGATGACCTTGTCGGCCAGGCTGGCCTGCTCGTTGGACAGGCCCTGGAGGTGCAGGCCGCGCTCGGCGTGGTCGTCGAGGATCTCGTCGACCAGCTCGGCCGCTCGCAGCGCCGATCGGGACCCGATGACCACCTCGTGGCCGATCGAGGCCAGCCGGAGCGCGAGGCCGCGCCCGGCAGGTCCGGTCCCCCCGATCAGGCCGATCTCCATGGAGACCCACGGTAGCCGGGGGCGCGCGTCGTACGCCCATGGAGCGGCGGGCCCGAGCCCAGGTGGGGGCTATCGTGCGGCCGTCACCGCCTTCTGTGGAGTTGCATCATGGGCCTGCTCGACGACAAGCGCATCCTGGTCACCGGCGTCCTCACCGACGCCTCGCTGGCGTACGGGGTGGCCGAGCTCGCCCTCGCCGAGGGCGCCGAGATCGTGCTGACCGGCGCCGGACGGGGCCTGCGGTTGACCGAGCGCACCGCCCGCAAGCTCGACGGCGACATCGACGTCCTGGAGCTGGACGTGACCCGACCCGAACAGGTCGCTGCCGTGCGATCGTCCCTGGAGAGCTCCTGGGGGCGGGTCGACGGGGCCCTCCACGCCATCGGCTTCATGCCCGAGGTCGGCCTCGGCGAGGACTTCATGGCTGCGAGCTGGGATGACATCGCCGTCGGCTTCGACATCTCTGCGTACTCCCTCAAAGCTGTCGCCGACGTGGTGGTCCCGCTCATGGATCGCGGGGGTTCGATCGTCGGCCTCGACTTCGACGCCACCGTCGCCTGGCCGGTCTACAACTGGATGGGGGTGGCCAAGGCCGCCCTCGAGTCGACATCGAGGTACCTGGCCCGGGCCCTGGGACCTCAGCAGGTGCGAATCAACCTGGTCGCGGCGGGTCCCGTACGCACCATGGCGGCCAAGTCGATCCCCGGGTTCTCCCAGTTCGAGGAGGCCTGGGGCGGCCGGGCCCCGCTCGGCTGGGACGTCCACGACCACACCGGCGTGGCCAAGGCGTGCGTGGCCCTGCTGTCGGACTGGTTCCCCCAGACCACCGGCGAGATGATCCACGTCGACGGCGGCTACCACGCGGTCGGCGCCTGAGCAGTGGCGGGGGCCAGGCCCTTCCGGTTCGGGCTCCAGGCCCCGGCGGACTCCCCGACCGCGGTCCGGGACGCGGTTCGCCGCTGCGAGGACGGCGGCTACTCGACGATCCTGTTCGCCGATCACCTGGGCCTGGTCGATCCCTTCGTCGCCTGCACAGTGGCCGCCACGGCCAGCGACTCGCTGGTGGTGGGGACCCACGTGCTGAACATCGACTTCCACCCTGTGGCCCAGTTGGCCCGCGCCTGCGCGTCGGTCGACATCCACAGCGAGGGTCGATTCGAGCTGGGCCTGGGCACCGGGTACGAGCCCGCGGAATACCGCCAGGCCCGGCTCCGGTTCGACCGCGGCGGGGCCCGGGTCAGCCGGGTCGCCGAGACCATCGACATCCTGCGAGCCCTCTTCGCCGGTGAGGAGGTCACCTACCAGGGCACCGAGCGCGCGGTGTCGGCGCACCGCCTCGAACCGCTGCCACCCCAGGGGTCCGGCCTGCGGATCATGGTGGGCGGCAACGGCGATCGGCTCCTCCGCGTTGCCGCCGAGAGGGCCGACATCGTGGGCTTCACTGGGTTCCACCACGACGGCCAGCAGATCGACCCCACCCACATGACCGCGGAGGGCCTCGACGACCGGGTGGCCCACGTGATCGCGGCCGGGACCGAACCCGAGCTCCAGGTGCTGGTCCAGCAGGTGATCGTCACCGCCGACGCCCGGGCCCGAGCCGACGAGCTGGCCCGGACCTGGAATCTGGGCGACGGGTCGGCCCAGACCGTGCTCGAGTGCCCATTCCTGCTCATCGGCAGCCCCTCCGCCATCGCCGACACCCTGCGCCAGCGCCGAGAGCGGTACGGCGTCAGCTACTACGTGTTCTTCGCCCACCGGTCCGATCCCGCGGTGGACGGCGTCGTCGCCGAGCTGGCCGGGACCTGACCTGCCTCCTCCCGGGTCACCGCACCCGCTCGACCCCGCGGATGCGATCGGTCTCGTCGATGATGTCGCCCACGATCGACTCCAGGATGTCCTCGAGGGTCACGATGCCGAGGGGCCCGCTCTCGTCTCGCACCAGGGCCACGTGGATCTGGGAGCGGCGCATGCTGAACAGGAGCTCGCTCACCTGGCGGGTGGGCGGCACCACCAGCATCCTTCGGATCAGGTCGCGCCGGACCGGTTGGTCCCGGGCCACGTCGTCGGCATAGAGCAGGTCCTTGGCGTGCACGAACCCGAACACGGTGTCCCCCGAGACGATCGGCAGGCGGGTGTGCCCCGACGTCACGGCCAGCTGGCCCACCTCGGCGAGCGCGGCGCCGCGGTCGGCCTTGATTACCTGCTCCCAGGGCACCATCAGCGCCGCCACCTCGTGGGCGGCGAAGTCGAGTGCGCCCGACAACAGGTTGTGGCTCGACTCGTCGATCAAACCCTCGCCCTTGGATGCGTCGATCATGGTGACCAGCTCCTGGGCGGTGTGTGCGGTGCCGATCTCGTCGACCTGCTCCACCCGGAACGGCTTGAGCATCCAGGCGGCCATCACGTTGAGCAACCAGACGATCGGCCGGAACAGCGTGAGGAACACCCGGTGCAGAGGCACCACCCACAGCGTGGTGCGCTCGGGAACGGCCAGCGCCAGGTTCTTCGGAACCATCTCCCCGATCACCATGTGCAGGAAGACCACGAAGGTCAGCGCCACCGCGAACGACAGCGCGTGCAACAACCCCGAGGGGAGGCCCACCGGCTCGAGGAACGACTCGAGCACGCCCGCGACCGCGGGTTCGGTGACCAGACCGAGACCCAGGCTGGTGACGGTGATCCCGAGCTGGGCCCCGGACAGGTTCAGCGGCAGGTTCTGCATCCCCGCCAGCACCATGCGGGCCTGTCGGTTGCCGTCGGCGACCAGGGCCTCGATCCGGGTGCGGCGGGCGGCGATGAGCGCGAACTCCACGGCCACGAACACCGCGTTGAGCAGCAGCAGGATCAGGGTGATGATCATGGCGACGACCGGGTTGATCCCCGTCCCGGCAGCGACGATCGGGATCACCGCAGCGCCTCCGCTTGCTCTTGCTGTTCTTGTTGCTGGCGGCGCTCGGCCTGGCGCCGCAGGCGGGCCTGTACCGACTCCCACGGCTCGTGCAGCCGCAGGGTGGCGATGCGGTGGCGGTCCATCTCGACCACCTCGATGCGCCACCCGTCGTGGAGGAACACCTCACCGGCGGCGGGGATCCGCTGGAGCCGATCCAGCACGAAGCCGGCCAGGGTCTCGTAGGGGCCCTCGGGGAACGCGAACCCGCAGGCCTCCCGGACCTCGTCGTGGTGCAGGCCGCCGGCGAGCACGTACACCCCCTCGTCCTCCACCACGGTCAGCTCGGTGGCGTCGTCGTGCTCGTCCTCGATCTCGCCGACGATCTCCTCCAGCAGGTCCTCCAGCGACACGATCCCCGCGGTGCCGCCGTGCTCGTCGACCACCACCGCCAGCGGCAGCCGCCGGTGACGCATGTCGGCCATGATCGACATGAGGTCACGGCTCTCGGGCACGGCCAGGACCGCGTTGGCCAGCGCGGTGATGGGGGTCTCGGCCCGGTCTGCGGGTGCGATCGCCAACGCCTCCTTGACGTGGACCACCCCCACGACGCTGTCGATGTCACCCCGTACGATCGGGAACCGGGACAGGCCGGTGCCGGCGCTCAACGCAACGAGGTCGGCCACCGTGGCCTCGGCGTCGAGGGCGTGGACGTCGATGCGGGGCACCATCACTTCGTCGGCGGACTTGTCGGCGAAGCGCAGGGTGCGGGTGAGCAGCGTCACCTCGTCGGGCGTGAGGGTTCCCTCCTCGCCGGAGCTGCGCACGAGGAAGTCGAGGTCCTCGAGCGAGGGGAGGTGGACCAGCTCGTGGGCCGGCTCGACCCCCATCCGGCGGGTCAGCCAGTCAGCGGCCTTGTCCGATATCCAGATGAAGGGCTGCGCCAGCAGGATGTAGACCCGCCAGGGCGCCGCCAGCAGCTTCGCCGTGGGCTCGGGGCGGGCGATGGCGACGTTCTTGGGGACCAGCTCCCCCACCACCATCGTGAACACGGTCGCGATGGTGATGGCCAACGTCAGCGAGATCGACGGGGCCGCCCCCTCGCCGACCACCGACTCGACCGCAGGCTCGATGACCCTGGCCACGGTGGGCTCGGCGATGAACCCCAGGACCACTGCGGCGATGGTGATGCCGAGCTGGGCCCCGGAGAGCTGGAAGGACAGCCGCCGCAGCAACGCCATGAGGGCCTGGGCGGTGCGGCTACCCGCTGCGGCCTCCTGCTCGATGCGGTTGCGATCGGCGGCGACGAAGGCGAACTCGGCCGCGACGAAGAACGCGGTGGCCGCGATGAGGGCGGCAACGCCGATCAGACCGAGGGCGGTGTCGATCGGTTCACGCTCCGGGCCATCAGGGACCCGATCCTACCGGACGGCCCGCTCGGGACCGGCGGTCCCTCGCGGCCCTGGAGGATGTGGTTTGCTGGCCTGCGTCCATGAGAGTCGAGCCCCGACCCCCCGTAGGCCCGCCGCCGCCCTCGCCCGGCAACGATCTCGAGCCGGTGGCGGTCGAGCGCCGGCACCGTGCAGCAGTGGCCGGTATCGATCCCGACCCCAGCCTGGGTTGGATGCGGCGGCTCCTGCCCCTGATCCGTCAGCACCGGCGGCCGCTGCTGACGGGCCTGCTGACCGGCGTCGTCGCCCTGGCGCTGCAGGTTGCGGTCCCGGCGGTGGCCCGGGAGGCGATCGACACTGCTCGCGCTGCCGACCGGGGGCAGCTGACCACCTGGGTCGTGGTGCTGCTGGCGCTCGCGGTGGGGCGGTTCGCGTTCGGAGCCGCGTACCGCTACTCGCTCTTCGAGCTGGCGTGGAGCGTCGAAACCGATCTGCGGGCCCTCCTGTACGAGCACCTCACCACGCTGTCGTTCTCGTACTACGACCGCACCCAGTCCGGGCAGGTCATCTCCCGGGCCAACAGCGACATCCGCTCGATCCAGGTGCTCCTCGCGTTCGGCCCCCTGGTGGCAATGAGCTGCATCACCTTCGTGGTGGCCTTCGGCTTCATGCTCACCATCCACCTCCCCCTCACGCTGGTGGCCCTGGCCACCCTGCCCGGCGTCTACCTCGCCGGGCAGCGCCTCCGCAGGGCGGTCTTCCCGGTGACCTGGCTCAGCCAGGCTCGCATGGCAGAGCTGGCCACCATCGTCGACGAGAACGTGAACGGGACCCGGGTGGTCAAGTCGTTCGCAGCCGAGGAGCGCCAGATCGAGTCGCTGGCCCGGGCCGCCAACCACCTCCGGTGGGCCAACGTCGAAGCCATCCGAGCTCGCGCCCGTTACAACCCGCTCATCGAGGCCCTGCCCAGGCTGGGCATGGTCGCGGTCCTGCTCTACGGCGGGTGGCTGGCCGTGGACGGCGAGGTCTCGATCGGGACCCTGTTCGCCTTCAACGCCTACGTGGTCATGCTCCAGACCCCGTTCCGCATGTTCGGGTTCGTCCTGCTCCAGGCCCAGCGGGCCGGGGCCTCGGCCGGGCGCATCTTCGAGGTCCTCGACGAGCCTGCCGAGATCGTCGATGCCCCCGGGGCCGTCGACCTGCCCCGCCCCGCAGGGCGGGTCACCTTCGATGACGTCCACTTCCGCTACCCCCGCGCCACCACCACCGCGGGTGACGGCGGGCGCGAGCGGCCGCCGGTCCTGTGTGGCCTCGACCTCACGATCGAGCCCGGGGAGACCGTCGCGGTGGTGGGTCGCACCGGCAGTGGCAAGTCGACGCTGGCCCGGTTGCTGGCTCGCTTCTACGAGGTGGATCGGGGCCGGATCAGGATCGACGGTCGCAGCATCGACCAGGTCACCCTGGCCAGCCTCCGGCACCACATCGGGCTGGTCTTCGACGAGCCGTTCCTGTTCTC
>JBFINV010000056.1:0-10554 GCA_041611015.1 Acidimicrobiales bacterium
ATGCCCGGCGACGCCCGCGGCTGGATCGACGCGGACGCTCACACCCTGGTGCACAACCGGTATCCGTCGGTGTTCGCGCTGGGCGACGCCGCCGGGATCCCGGCTGCGAAGACTGGTGCCGCGGTGCGAAAGCAGGCGCCGGTGGTCACCGCCAACGTGTTGGCGACGCTTGCGGGCCGGGAGCTCGAGGCCAGCTACGACGGCTACTCGTCGTGCCCCATCGTCACCGCTCAGGGCAAGATGCTGCTCGCCGAGTTCGACTACTCCATGACCCACCACAAGACGATCCCGCTGATCGACACCGTCAAGGAACGCCGGGACATGTGGTACCTCAAGCGGTACGGCCTGCCGTTCCTCTACTGGAACCTCATGCTGAAGGGTCTCGCCTGACCCAGCGGCGGCGAGCCAGCCGGCCCTGGCGGTCGGCTACGTTCGCCCTGTGAGCGCAACCGTGGCTGCTGCCACCCTGGTGGCACCCTACGACCTGCGGATCGAGCACTACCCGCTGCCGACCGAGCTGGAGGCCGGCGCGGTGCTGGTGCGCATGATCGCCTCGGGCATCTGCGGGACCGACAAGCACACCTACCGGGGCGAGACCGAGCAGTACGCGGGCACCGACCACGCCAGCTCCACGCCCTTCCCGATCATCCAGGGGCACGAGAACCTGGGCGTGGTCGCCGACCTCGGTGAGGGCGGGGCCACCGACTTCGCCGGGGCCCCGCTCGCGGTCGGCGATCGCGTCGTCCCGGCCCCGAACCGGGCCTGCGGGACGTGCCGGTTCTGCGTCGACGACTTCCCCTACTACTTCTGTAGGAACCTCGAGAACTACGGCAACTCCCTCACCGCAGCCGAGCCGCCGCATCTGTTCGGCGGCTTCGCCGAATATCTCTACCTGCGCCCCGGCACCCCGATCTTCCGGGTTCCCGACGGGGTTCCAGACGACGTGGCCGTCCTCACCGAGCTCTTCGCGGTGACCCACAGCCTCGATCTGGTCGCTGCCATGCCCCGTCCCGGCGGTTTCGGTCGTGGCGACACCGTGGCGGTGGTGGGCGTGGGCCCGGTGGGGGTCGTCCACGTGGCCAAGGCCGCCCTCGGCGGGGCCCGGGTGATCGCCGTCGACCGGTTCGCGGAGCGCCTCGACATCGCCGCCGACCTGGGCGCCGCTGCGTGCATCGTGGCCGACGAACCGGCCCGCACCATCGAGCAGGCTCGAGCGGCCGCAGGCCCCGACGGCATCGACCTGGTGGTGGATGCCACGGGTCACCCGGACAGCTTCCAGCAGGCCCTGGCGCTGCTTCGCGACGGCGGCACCCTCCACGAGGTGGGCGCCTTCGTGGACCTGGGCCCCGTCGACTTCAACCCGGCCGACCTCCTCGGCCGCAACCTCACCCTGGTCGGGGTCGCCGGTGAGGACGCCCGGACCTACGAGGCCACCCTGCAGATGATGGCCGAGCACCACGACACGGTCCCCTTCCACCGGGCCGTGACCCACCACTTCGCGCTGGCCGACGCCGACCAGGCGATGCAGACCGCGCTCGCCGCGGGTCCCGCCATGAAGGTGGTGATCAACCCCTAGCTGTGACCACCGGGGACGTTGTCTCTGGCGGCATGGTGTCGGCCATGTCCATGGTCATCGTGGCCCCCGGATCCAGGCCGGGCGCAGCCGCGGGCTCGAAGACGATCAGCAGGGCCCAGGCCAGCGACACCGCCCCCACGGCGCGGGCGAACCCCACGCCGTGGCGCCAGTGCTTCTCGATGGCGATGACCAGGGCCAGGCCGACCATGGCGGCCACGTTCATCACCCCGAACGCCACCATCAGCACCATGAGCGCCCAGCAGCACCCGAGGCAGAACAGGCCGTGGTGGAACCCGGCGCGCAGATCTCGGGTGGGGCCGCGATACCCCAGGTAGTGCATCAGATGCCCCAAGGGGGTGCGGCAGTGGGCCAGACAGCGGTGCTTGAGGGGGGTCAGCTGGTAGAGGCCTGCGGCGACGAAGGCACCGACGGCCACCCCGCGAGCCAGGTCCGCATGGTCGGCGGCTGCGGCCCCGAAGCGATCCGCGAGGAGGTAGGCAATCACCCCGGTCGAGCTCCACGCCAGCAGGTAGCCGGCAGCGAAGGCGGTGAGCCTGGGCCCTCGGCGAGCGGTGATGGTCCGCCCGTACAGCGTGGCCAACGGGCCCATCGAGCCCAGCATCATCGCGGCCATCATCGCCGTCCACATCACCAGGAACGACCACAGGGCCATACCCATGGTGCCAGGCATGCCCCACAGCCCCATGTCCATGCGGATGGCCCAGACCACGGTGACCAGCCAGGCGCCGGCGGTCGCCAGGGTGATGATCTGAGATGGCGATGGTCGCAGCCCCGACGCGGTCGGGGCCGAGACCGTCGTCACCCTCAGCCCTCCCAGTGGAACGGCCCGGTGAAGCCGCTCAGGTCGGTGCCGGACCACTCGATGCCGAACGCCGAGACCTTGGACTCCTGCACCGATGCCACCTGCACCGTCGAGGCAGCCGGGTGGAAGTGCACGTTGGTGATCTGGACCGGCTCACCCTCGCTGAGCTCGGGGGTCTGCGTGAACTCGATGGCGTCGCCGATGCGGATGTGGTTCTGCCCGTTCGACGACTCGATGGCGACGGGCATCGTGGCCACGCCCAGGAACTCGCTCAACAGGGGCCCGAGTGCTGCCGGCGGACCGCCGAGCTCGCCACCCATGACCCGCCCGATGGCGGTCGCCTGCTCCTCGGAGGCGTCCTCGTCGATGATCACCCCGGCCTTCCAGTTGCCCTCGAGCATCTGGGCCGGGGTCTCGACCGTCATCACCACCGTCCGGCCGCCCACGTCGACTCCCTCGACATGCCCCCGCTCGATGCTGAACGCGATGGTCGCCCGGCAGTAGTCGTGAGTGGCTGCGTGCTTGCCATTGGACCAGGTGCACGGACAGATGGCCTCACACGAGCAGTTCTCGTAGAACGTCCCGTCGAAGCTCCACGACATGGCTCCCCCTCGCTTCAACCTGCTTCGATCCAAACCTAGGACCTCGCCGAGCACTGGTAAAGCGTCGTTGGCGAGCCTGCGAAGGGCTCGGGTTTCGTGACCCACGACGACGGGCAGGCCCGGGGAGACCCCGACGAAAGGACGATGCAATGAGCATGCTCCGGAGACTGTTCTCGATGTTCAGCAGCCGCAGCCACTCCACCCACCACACGGGCACCACAGCCCACGGTCGGGGCGGCCTCTTCTCCATGGTTCGTCGCCTCTTCGGCTGACGCTGCCGGCCGCATTGCCTAGATTGGGGCGGTGCGCAGCCACCCGATTCCGCGGGTCGCAGTCGTGTCCCACCACGACTGCGACCTCGACGCGTTCCGGGAGCTCGTCGAGACCGAGGTCGACGCGGCCGACTACCCGCACTCCTCGGGGGTGCAGCTGGGGGCGCTGGTCTACGAGTCCGACCGCCTGCGCAACGTGCTCGCCACCGACGCCGATGCGGTCGGGGCTCTGCGCAACGAGCTCACCCGGGCGATTCACGACGGTCCCGGCATCATCGTGCTCACCGGGGCCATCGATCTCGACGTGATCGACCGGGCGTCGGCCGCGTTCGAGCGGATCATCGCCGCGGAACGTGAGGCCGGGCGGGGCGCCGGTGACCACTACGCCAAGCCGGGCGCCAACGAGCGGGTCTGGAACGCGCTGGAGAAGCTGGCGGTCGAGGATCCCGCGGCCTTCGTCGACTACTACGCCAGCGACATGATCGACCTCGGCTCCCTGGCGTGGCTGGGCCCCGGGTACAAGATCTCGTCGCAGGTGAACGTGGTGAACCCGGGGGGCGAGGCCCAGATGCCCCACCGGGACTACCACATCGGGTTCATGACCGACGAGGTCGCCGAGCAGTACCCGCGCCACGCCCACCGACTCTCTCCGGTCCTGACCCTGCAGGGGGCCGTGGCCCACTGCGACATGCCGGTGGATTCCGGGCCCACCATGTACCTGCCGCACTCGCACAAGTACGAGCTCGGCTACCTGGCGTGGCGCCGGTCCGAGTTCATCGAGCACTTCGAGCACCATCACGTCCAGCTCCCGCTGGCCAAGGGGGACCTGGTCTTCTTCAGCCCGGCGATGTTCCACGGCGCCGGGGCCAACCGCACCACCGACGTGCGGCGCATGGCCAACCTGCTCCAGATCGGCTCCGCCATGGGCTGCGCCATGGAGACCATCGATCGGGAGCGCCTCACCAACGCCATCTACCCCACGCTGCTGCGCCGCCAGGCCGAGGGCATGGACCCGGTCCTGGTCGGCTGCGCGGTCGCCGCGGGCGCCGACGGCTACGCCTTCCCGACCAACCTCGATCGCGATCCGCCCCTCGACGGCTTGACCCCGCCGTCCCAGCAGGACCTCGTCTTCGACGCTCTGCGGACCGAGATGTCGCCGGCCGAGCTCGCCGAGCGGCTGGCGGAGCACACCGAGCGCCGCCGGTCGCACTGACCTGGGCGCTCACCGGCCGAGAGACGACGTCTCCATCGGCCGGTGGCAGAATGGGGTCGATGCGCCAGCGCAACAGGTGGTCCGAGACGATGGACACCAAGCCGTCGGTGGGCTCCGCGGCGACCATGGGCGTGTTCTACGTGTTCGGCGCCGCTCTCTCGATCGCGTCGGTGTGGGTGATCGTGGGCTCGCTGCTGTGGGCCACGGGGGCGGCCGGCTCGGGATGGCAGGGCCACCTCGGCGGGAGCGTGGGCCTCGCGATCGGGCTGGCGATGTTCTGGTCGAGTCGCCGGCTCTGTGACGCCTACCGGGTCGAACGGAAGCGGTGAGCAGTCCGGGCAGCTGCACGGGGCCGCCCTCAGAAGTCGAGGACCGCGACCGGCCACAGCCCGCAGGTGTTCAGGCCAGAGCTGCCATCGGAGAAGGCACTCGGCAGGATTGGTGATCACGACGAACCAGACCGTGTAGGCGTGTCCGGGCACCAGCCCGTGGGTCTCGATGCGGTGGCGCTCCGGATCCTGCGTACCGCTCCAAAATGGGGTTCAATGGCCTGGTGGCGCGCAATGTTCGCCGGCGCCGGCTCGTGCTGGGAGCCCTCGCCGTCCTGGCGATGCTCGTGGCAGCATGCGGCCGTTCGGGGTTCCAGTACATCGAGAACGACGCCGACACGGTGTTCGTGAAGATCCCCGCGGAGTGGGAGCTGCTGTCCGAGGGCATCGTCGACTTCACCGTGACCACCGAGGACGGCCAGCTCGAGCTCCTGCCCGGCGACGAGACCCTGCCCTGGCGAGCGGTGTTCGACGCCTCGCCTCCAGCGCTACGGGGACAGCTCCAGCACGTGGCCGGCTCGGTCGAGGTCCAGCCGGTCGACCGGCGCCTCCGGTCGGGGCTGAACCTGAGCCGGTTCCTCGGCTTCGACCCCACCGACCCCGACAACGAGGTCGAGGTGCTGCGCCAGTACGGGGTGTCCGAAGGGGGCTTCCACGGCCTGCGGATCGTCTACCGGCCGAGCCTCGAGACCGCGGTCGAGGCCACCGTCGACCGGGTGCTGCTGACCGACGACCGGGGCAGCGCGGTCTACGACCTGCTCGTGTTCTGCAGCGTGGCGTGCTACGACGAGAACGCCGAGGTCATCGACGAGATCATGACCACGTTCACGGTGGTGCGCTGACATGGGACTCAGCCGCCGGCGCCACGACGACACCACGCGGAGTCCGGCCTCGATGGTCGACCTGAAGACCCGGCCGTCTCGCCCCCGGGATTCCGAACGTCTCACCCGCCGCCCCCTGGTGCCCTGGGACCGGGTCAAGTACCTCATCTTGTTGTCGACGCTGTTCGGCTTCTTCTGGTGGCAGAAGATCGACGACAACCCCATCAAGTCGGTGGCCGACGGGTTCTGGGAGACCGTCGAGGCGCAGGCGTGGATCTGGGTGCTCGCCGGGCTCGAGCTGATCCGCCAGCTGCACTTCCTGGTGGCCGAGCGCTGGGCCGGCTACCACCAGTTCTGGAAGGGGCGAGTCTTCGCGCGGGTCGAGCGCCGCAGCGCCAGCATCGACCCCTGGACCCGGTTCCGCATCGGTCGGGTGGTCCGGGTCCTGGTCTGGCTGCTGATCGCCGGGGTCATCATCGGCCAGATCACCGACGAGTCGCCGATCGCCGCCATCATCGGGCTCCCCGGCCGCCTCAACAGCTGGCTGCCCCTGGCCGCCCGGCTGCTCATCTACCCCTTGTTGCTGGTCAGCCAGTTCGTGCTGCTGTTCTGGTTCCTGTCCCGGGGCGGGGTGGAGACCTACTTCCCCGACGACATCGACACCCGCTTCGACGACGTGTGGGGCCAGGACCCGGTCAAGGAGAAGGTCCGCGAGAACCTGATCTTCCTCGAGAACCCCGAGGCCATCGAGGAGCACGGCGGCTACACCCCCGGCGGCGTGCTCCTCTACGGCCCCCCGGGCACCGGCAAGACCCTGCTCGCCGAGGCCGCCGCCGGCGAGACCGGCAAGCCCTTCGTCTTCGTGGATCCGGGGGCCTTCATCAACATGTTCCTCGGCGTCGGGATCCTCAAGGTGAAGGGGCTCTTCCGCAAGCTGCGCAAGCTGTCGCTGCGCTATGGCGGCGTCGTGGCGTTCTTCGACGAGGCCGACTCGCTCGGCAATCGGGGGGCCGCGGTCGGCGGGGGTGGCGGCCAGATGGGCTCGAGCGCCTACGCCGCGTTCCTGGCCGATGCCACCGAGGCGGGCTCGGTCTACCCGTACCTGTCCGAAGGTGCCCAGCGGGCCCTGCGCGACGCCGCTCTCGACGCCGCCCTGGGCGACGATCGGGCCGGTCCCCGCCGGGAGACGGTCATCATGGGCATGGGCGGCGGGGGCATGGGCACCCTCCAGGCCCTGTTGTCGGAGCTGTCGGGGTTGAAGAAGCCGCGGGGCTTCTTCAACCGGGTGGTTCGCAAGATGCTCGGCATGCGGCCCAAGCCGCCGCCCACGTACCGGATCCTGGTGATGATGGCGTCGAACCTCCCCGAGGCTCTCGATCCCGCAATGCTTCGGCCCGGGCGGATCGACCGCATCTACAAGGTCGGCTACCCCACCCAGGACGGGCGGAAGCGCACCTACGAGGGCTACCTCGCGAAGGTGGACCACACCCTCGGTGACGAGGACATCGACAAGCTGGCCACCATCACCCCGTACGCCACCGGGGCCGTGATCAAGGACATGGTCAACGAGGCCCTGATCAACGCCATCCGGGACGGCCGGTCGGTCATCGGCTGGGGCGACATCATCAAGGCCAAGCAGCTCAAGGAGCACGGTCTCGCCGACGACTTCGAGTACGTCGAGCACGAGCGGCACGCCCTGGCGGTGCACGAGGCCTGCCACGCGGTGGCCCTGTACCGGGTCAGCCGCCACCGGATGATCGACATCGTCACCATCGAGCGCCGGGGCAACGTGGGCGGGTTCGTGTCCCACATCCCCCCCGAGGACCGGTTCACCCACTGGCGTTCGGAGTACGAGGCCGACCTGCAGGTGTCGCTGGCCTCCCTCGCCGGCGAGCGCATGCTCTTCGACGGCGACAACTCCTCGGGTGTGGGCGGGGACCTGCGCAACGCCACCCAGCTCGCGACCATGATGGCCGGCTACTGGGGCATGGGCGACACCCTGGCCAGCCATGCCGTGCAGCGCCAGTTCGGGATCGGCGGGGGCCGGGGGCGAGGCGGCGACGGTCCCGACGACGAGGATCCCGAGCAGAAGCTGCTGGAGAGCGGGCTCGGCGACCAGATCGAGAACCGGCTCACCGACATGTACGACGCGGTCAGGGCCCTGCTGGAGGAGAACCGGCTGGAGATCCTGGCGGTGGCCCACGCCCTGGAGACCCACCGGACCATCACCGGGGAGGACGTGGCCGCGGTGATCGACGGGGTTCCGGGGCCCTTCATCGACGGCAGCGGCTACTACACCCCCGAGGCCGCCGAGGCCCTCGAGACCTACCACGCCGGGGTGGTCCGAGCTCGGGCCCGGGGCGATGCCGAGCTGCCACCGCTGCCGGTGATCGAGGGGATCACCGGCCGTCTGGTGGACTCGGTGGTGGTCCCGTCCGAGCGCCAGGAGCTGGACCGGGCCCCCCAGCACGCCCACGAACCGAGCGAGGGCGACGAGGGCTGACACCGCCGTGAACCGACGCCGGCGGGGGGCGGTACCGTGCGTCCCATGGCACGACGCCGGCTCGACGCAGGGCGCGCCGCCCGCCGGTTGGGCAGCTCCGCCCTCGGCCTCACCGTCCTCGCCATAGCGGCGATGTGGATCGTCGAGGCCATCGACTCGGTCCTGCTCGGGGACCAGCTCCAGCGAGGCGGCATCCACCCCCGCGAGGCGGACGGGCTCGACGGAATCCTCTGGGCCCCGTTCCTCCACGTGGACTGGGGTCATGTGGCTTCCAACAGCGTGCCCCTGGCGGTGATGGGCGGCTTGGTGGCGGCCCGGGGCCTCAGGTACTGGTGGCGGGTGACGGTCACGGTCTTGCTGGTCGGCGGCTTCTTCACCTGGATGCTGGGGGGCTCGGGCAACCACGTCGGCGCCAGCGGCGTGGTCTTCGGCTACTTCGGGGTGCTGCTCGGCGCGGCCTGGTTCGAACGCAAGCCGGCCGCGCTGGGGGCGGCGCTGCTGGCGATCTTCCTCTACAGCGGCCTGGTGGTGGGCCTGGTGCCCCAGCCCGACCTCTCCTGGGAAGGTCACCTCTTCGGCTTCCTGGCCGGGGTGGTGGTGGCCCGCATCCTGGCCGAACCCCCTGAATATCGGGACCCCGAGGATCCCGGCGACGTCCAGCCCTGGGAGATCGACGAGCCCTGGCTTCGCTGAGGCGAACTCAGCTGATCGGGTGGCTGGCGGAGCAGTGCTCGGGATGGGCCCGGACCCGGATCATCCGACTGGGCTCAGCGCCACTCGATCGGGTGGCTGGCGGACCAGTGCTCGGGATGGGCCCGGATCACCTCGCTCCACCGGTCGGCGAGGCGCTGCAGCAGCTCCTGCTCACCAGCCTCCCCGCTGGTCTTGGGGGGTGGCGGGATGGGCGGATCCACCTCCACCCGCCAGCGCCGCGGGCCCTCTGGGAGCACGTTGAAGATCACCACCGGCGCCTGGCCCAGCCGGGCCAGGGTCGCCACCCCGGCCGCGATGTCGATCTCGCCGTCGAGGAAACGCACCGGCTGGCGCCGGGTGGCGAAGCGGCTGTCGTCGGCGAGGAGAAGGATGATCTCACCACGCCGTAGCCGCCGCACCGAGGCCGCGGCCGCATGGGTGGGGTACAGGGGGTTGAGGCCCGCGGCCACCCGGGCGTGCTCGATGGCCCGGGCCAGCCAGTCGTCGGCCACCACCACCGACACCGGAGCCCGGAACATGTTGGCCGGCACCGCAGTGGCCACCTCCCAGCCGCCGATGTGGATGCCAGCGAGGATGAGGCCGTTGCCCTCCTCCACCGTCCGCTGGGCCAGCTCGATGCCGGGCATCGACGTGGTCTCCAGGAACTCGTCCTGCTTGCCCAGGGCCCAGAGGAGGTCGGCCGAGCGGTGGGCCTCGTTGCGGATCTCCCTGCGCACCAGCCGCCGAACCCGCCGGCTGGTCGGAGGCTCACCGGCGGCGTGGGCCAGGTTCTGGGCCAGCCGCTCCCGCTTGGCCGGCCGCAGCGCCCACTCGAGGGTCCCGCCCACCGTGGCCAGGGCATGGGCCAACCTGGCCGGGGTCCGGCAGCCGACCCACACCGCCGCCTTGATGACCTGGCCGAGCGCCGCCGCCGCGTAGCGACCACGGCCGAAGGGTGCATCGTCGATCCCCCGGGCTCCCTCGGTCACGTCAGGGGCTCCCGTCGAGCCAGGTGAGCGTCGAAGGCCTCGATGTAGGTGACGTCGCCGACGAAGGAGCCGGCAACGGTCTCGGTGGTCTCCACCCACCGCACCAGCAGACCGGAGCCGACCTCGAACCAGTAACGGGACACCGAGTCGCCGGTGATGGAGTCGTCGTCAGAGCTGATCTCGACGTCCACCCTGATCTCGGCCACCTCCACTTCCCCGCCGTCCACGGTCTCGGTTCCGACGCCGACGACGCTGATCGTGAGCAGTTCGATCACCCGGTCCCCGCCGCAGGTCCCCTCCCAGCTGGCGCCTGGTTCGGGGACCGTTGGGACCAGCAGCACCGGCTCCGGGCACGTGAGGCTCTCGAGGTCGCTCTGGCTGAAGAAGCGGTGCATCGAGGAGTAGCGCTCCAGCACCAGCCCCTCTTGGTCCTCGCACAGGACCCACTCCTCTGTACGCTCGGCGATCGCATCCCAGCGGTAGCGGGTACCGCAGCCCACCCGCTGAACGGTCACGGTGGTCTCGGGGGGATAGCGATGGGTGGCTCCCCCCAGAACGTCGACGGATTCCTGACCCGTGGTGGTGTAGAGGTAGACCCCGGGTCCGGCGAGCGTGATCTGCGGGACCGGGGTCGCCACCGGGACGGACGTCGGCGTCGCCGGTTCGGGCGTGGGCTCGGCCCGGAACCGCTGCACGACCTGCGCCGCCGAGATGGGGGTGGTGGTGTCGTCGA
>JBFINV010000057.1:0-10518 GCA_041611015.1 Acidimicrobiales bacterium
CTCCACGAGGCGCTGGAGATGCGGGAGGAGCTCGGCGACACCAAGGCTGTGGCCGTCACCCGTCACAACCTCAGCCTGGTCCCGCTGGCGCTGTTCAGCCTCCTCAAGGTGACCCTGGCCCTGCTCGCGATCGTCGGACCCGTCATCGCGGCAGTGCTGCTCCCCGAGGGCGAACCGGATCCGACCGCCCCGGTCCCGGATCCGGACCCGTCGCCGCCGCCCACCACCGTGCCTGCCAGCTCGACACCCACGGAGCCGCCGACGCCCACCGAGCCACCGACGCCCACCCCCACCCCGACGCCTGGACCAGCGGGGACGGGAACGGCCGTGATCGACATCGAGCCCGAGCTCGTGGTCGTCGGCATCGCCCAGGACATCGAGATCCGACTGGTGCGGGGAGATCCGGTGACGGTCGCCCCCATCGAGGGCGCCGGGGTCACGCTCGCCAACGACGGCTGCAGCGGTATCGAGCTCGATTCGGACAACGACCGCTGCACCTTCAACGTGGTCGCAGAGGCCGAAGGCGTGCTCCGGATCGAGTTCGAAGGTGGTGTGGCGATCGAGGGCGATCAGCGGATCCTCATCGCCGCCATCAGCTGACGGCCGGGTCGCTCACCTGGTGAGGACGATCGCCAGGATCGACCAGCCGATGGAACCCACTGCGTAGGCCAGCGCCACGCCTCGGGCGCGTCGCCAGATGCGCTCCACCCGGGCGAACCGGCCGACGTACAGGGCCAGCCCGGCCGCCACCACGGCCACGGCCACGTAGCCGGCCAGCAGGATCCAGCGGGTGTTCTCCGACGGATCCGAGCAGGTACCCGAGGCGCAGTCGTCGAGGAAGCGGATGGTCAGCAGCAGCGAGATCGCCACCGAGGCGAGGATCAGCACGGCGAGCACGGCCGCGACCCGGCGCGCCGTCCGACCGTCCCGGATCCGGAGCTCACCAGGAGCGCGGCGGTCTGCTGCGTCGCGCTCCGCGGTGCTCATGCCGCCCCCTGCCAGCGATCACGGGCGGGCCACAACCAGGCGAGCAGCAGCACGGATCCGATCGCCACCGCCCACAGGAACCACCACGACTGCTCACCCGACCCGGTCGGGTTGCTTGCGATGTTCGACGAGAGGCCCGCTGCCAGGTCGTCGGACCCGCGGGCGGGATCCTCGCTCGCCTCCTCCGTGGCGCCCAGCACTCCTGGTCGGGCCTGGGCTGGGGACGGCGTCCCGTCCGCCTGCACGACCGCAGCCTCGATCAGGAGCTCGGTGTCGTCGCCCACGTTCAACCCGCCGCGCGCGACAGTCCCCTTCACGAGGATCTCGGAGCCGGGCCCGCTCACCAGGGAGAAGGCGATGGCCCGTCCCTTCTTGCCGATCGTGACCTCGCATGTGATCGCGGTCCCCGCGTGGCGGCACCGCTGCCCGGGGGCGACATCGAGGGCTGCCCGGGGTTGGAGCTCGACGGTCACCTCCGACGCGTCCTCCCGGGAGAGGTCGCACAGCACGAGGAGGTAGGCGCCCGCTCTCGCCAGCGCGTCGCCGCAACCCAAGGCGTCGAGCTGTTCCCGGTACAGGTCGATCTCGGCGCCGTCGATGAGCAGGGTGACCGTCCGCACGCAGTCGTCGCTGGGGGCCTCCAGGCTCGCGTCGGCCGTCACCTGCGGTACGAACGGGTGTGAGATCGTCGCGGTCAGGTCGGCGACCTGATCCCCCGGATCGGCCTCCAGCCTCAGCACGCTCGCCCCCGCGGTCGGGCTCCAGGCCCCGCCGAACTCCTCGTCGTCGCCAGGCGCTCTCAATGCCGTTCCGGAGTCGACGGTCGCCGTCACTTTGCCGAAGCCGGGGCGGGCGTTGGCTACGACATCGATCACGAACGGATCGCCGGCACACTCGGGCTCGACGACCCGGATCTGGATGCCGAGGGTCGGGTTGACCGTCACGAGGACGCTGTGTCGGGCCCCGTCAGCCGTCAGCGACACCTGGTACCGGCCGACCGCCGAGGGCGTTGCCCTGGCGGAGGTGCCGCCACCGGTGGGGGACAGCTGCACCGTGCTCCCGCTCAGCGTCAGCCCCGAGCTGGGTGGAGCCAGGCCGAGATGGAGGATCGGAGTGATCTGGAGCACCCCGGTCAGCGCGGTGCACGATCCGCTGCTGGACGAGGACACGGTGAGCGTCTGGTCGATGTCGATCGTGCTCCGGGACACTCGTAGTTCTGGCCGGAGCGGGATGAGCGGGATGGAGGCTCTGGCGCCGCGGTCGCGGGCCGCTTCGGGGGGAGCCACCGCGAAGGTGACGGAGCTCGACCCGCTCGCGAAGTCGACGGTGAACGTCCTGGTGGTCGACCGGCCTGCTGCGAGGCTCGGGATGCTCCACTCCGAGCTCGAGGTGATCCGACCGCCGGTCACCTGCGGCCTGACCCGAACCGGTTCGGTCAGGCCGGCGTCGCCGGCGTTCCTCACCGTCACGCGCACAGGCCGGCCCCGGGTACCGGCGCACGCAGTCGCATCGACCGACACCCGCAGCTCCGGTGCGGCGGGCTCTCGGCACGGCCTGATGGTGACCGCCAGGACGGCGCGCTGGCCCGCAGCAGTGGTCGCGGTGACCGACCCGTCGATCCGGCGAACGGGCCGGCCCTCAGCGCGCACGACCACCGTTGCCTGCCCCGAAGCATCCAGGCTCACGGAGGGATCGACCCGGACGCCGTCGCTGCCCGACAGGACCGCGACCCCGCCAGCTGGGCCGCCACGCAGCGTCGTGCGCCTGCGCTCACCACATTCGACCACCAGGGCATCGGGCTCGAACTCCAACCGGGCCGGGCTCGTGACCCGGACCTCAGCAGTGCCCGAGCTGGCGCCGGGTGCGGAGACGGTGACGTTGTAGCGGCCGACCGTGCGGGCACCCACCGAGAACGGACCGATCCCGCCGTCGCCGGCGGAGCTCCATCGCGTCGGCTCGACCGTCAGACCTCCGGCCGGCCCGTCGACCTGGATCGTGCCCGAGAGCGGGCAGCCCGCGCTGCCGCGCACCGAGCCGACCAGGGAGCCGACGGAGCCCCTGGTCATCGCCAGCTCGGCGGGCGCGAGGGCGAGCCGTGGCGCCGCGGCCGGCTCGATGGTGCGGGGCCGGTACGCGGCATCGGATCCGATGATGCTCGGAGTGATCGTGAGCGTGAGGTGCGCTGTGGGGACGAGCAGCGTCAATCTGGCGGAATCTCCCCGGTCGAGATCGCCCACCGTCCACTTGGACGTCGCCTCGTCCCACGCTGGGGTCGGCGTCGCGGCTCTGAGCAGGACCGGCGGTCGAGTGCGGAGACGTACCTTGACGAACGCGTTCGAGGCGGTGGTGTTCGTCACCCGGACCTCGAGCCTGACCGTGTCGTGGCAGATCCCGAACTCACCGACCTCGAGGTCCACGCTCGGAGCATCGCCTTCGGAGGCGCCGGAGGCCGCGAACCACCCGAGGGCTGTGGCCACCACAACCGTTGCCACGGCCACCAGGGCCGGACGCGGCGTCGCGGAAGCTGTCGTTGCTCGCTTCCACCTCACAATCGCCCCCCGCGCCCACCGCCCCTGGCCTCACACCCGGCTGCCTGCTGCCTCCGCCCTGGGTGCGACCGGCCGCCCGGTGCTGGACCAACCGTACGTCACGGCCCGGCCCGGGACCAGGCAACGTGCCAAGGGTCACGTAGCGAGTCTGCGCGCCAGGTCGCGTTCGCCAGGGCGCGTAGCAGCGTCCGCCGCCGCCGTGGTCGGGGTCGACGGGACGGAGTCGCCAGGGGCTAACCCTTCATGCGCTCCATGGCGTTCATGATGGCGGGCATGGCGGTCTCGAGGTCCAGGACCGGCCGGGACTCCAACTCGATGAAGCTGCCGAGCGCCATCGATATCTCGAGACCGAAGGCGCGAGCGTCGTCGTCGTCATCGAAGCGGTTCACGGTGAGTCCGCCCGAGCCGTCGGAGAACATGTACCAGCACAGCCGCTCCACCCCCGGGTGCTCGGCCATGTCGGCCTCGATCTTCCCCCACACCGCCATGGACCGCTCGGCGGTCTCCGGGTCCAGCGGCCGGCTCTTCCACGTCGTGCACAACAGCATCGGCGCAACCCCCCTGTTCGTTTCCCTCGGTGTGGTGGACGCTACACGCCGGCGGCGCGTTCGTCAGGCGCCGGACACGGTCACGTAGACGTCGTTGTAGGCGGGTTGGCCGCGGGGTGACCACGCTCCGGACATCAGCAGGTTCGTCACCGCGCCGGTGTCGGCCGGGGTGCTCCACCACTTGCCTGGTAGCGCCACGACGCCGCTGCGGATCTCGTCGGTCACCCGCAGCCATGCGTGCAGCGACGCGTGCTCGGTCTGGATGCAGACGGCTCGACCGTCGGCCAGCCCGCGGGCACCGGCATCGGCGGGGTGCATGTCGAGCGTCGGGCGCTGCATGGCCGTGCGCTGCCGCTCCATGTTGGCGAAGCTGGAGTTGAGGAAGAAGTGGCCCTTCGGGGTCAGGAGCTGCAGGCGGTCGCGGGCAAGCAGCGGCGGCGCCGCCAGCGGGCCGCCGGAGAGGTGCAGCTTGTCGCCGGGGGGCGGCAGGGGTGCGGGGCTCGGCGACGTCTTGTACCAGCCCTCTCGCATGAGCCGCTCGAAGTCGACCTCGTCGGGCAGCGCCGACGAGGCGATCTGCTCGTCGCTCTCCTGCAGAGCGGGATGGGTGAGGCCCAACCGCTCGGCCAGCAGCCTCATGATCTCGCCGTGCGACTTGGATTCACCCAGAGGCGCCACCGCCGGATTGTTCACGGAGATGTAGTGATGCCCCCAGGACCCGACGATGTCGAAGTGCTCGAGTTGAGTCGTGGAGGGAACGACCACGTCTGCGAACCGGGCGGTGTCGGTGAGGAAGTGCTCGACGACGACCGTGAACAGGTCTGCTCGACAGAGTCCGTCGCGCACGCGGGTCGCGTCGGGCTGCACCACCGCCGGGTTCGTCAGCCAGATCATCATGCCCTTGATCGGCGGGTCCAGGCCTGGGTCGGTGAGGATCTCGCCCAGCCGGGCCATGTCGAGCCGGCGGGGGTGGCCGGTCGTGAGATCGGGGCGGGTGGCTCGGCGGGTATCGAGATCGGGGTATGCCTCCAGGAACAGGCCACCGCCCCGGTGCTGCCAGTGGCCGCCGAGGATCGCCAGAGCCGACAGGCTCCGGACGAAGGTCTCGCCGTGCACGGACTGCTGGGGCCCGATGCCGACGCGGATGACGGCCGGTCGGGCAGCCCCGAACTCGCGGGCGAGACCCACGACCGCGTCCGCCTCGAGCCCGCAGGTGGCGGCGACCCGGTCCGGCGGCCACTGAGCCACCTGCTCGACGTATTGGTCGAGGTCGGCTGCCACCGTGCTGGCGTACTCGAGGTCGGCCAGGCCCTCCTCGATCAGCACCCGGGCGATGCCGGCGGCCAGGACCGCATCGGTCCCCGGACGGATGGCGAGATGCTCGTCGGCACCCTCGGCGGTGCGGGTCGTGCGGGGGTCGATGGCCACGATTCGCGCGCCGTGCTGCTTGCGGGCCTGGGTCACGAAGTGCCAGTGGTGGTGACACGTGGTGAGCATGTTGGCCCCCCACACGACGATGAGCTCGGCGTCGACGATGTCCTCGGGGTCGAAGCCGATGGGGAAGCCTTCGGCGGCGAGGGCGTTGCCGGCCTGGCCGCAGATGCTCCCCTCGAGCCGGCTCGCCCCCATCGCATGGAAGAGCCGGCGGAGCGCGTCGTGCTGTACCACGCCCAGCGACCCGAGGTAGTAGAGGGGCATGAGCGCTTCTGCGCCGTGCTCGGCGGTTATGGCGTGGAACTCGTCTGCGATCGAGTCGATCGCCTGGTCCCAGGTGATGCGCTCGAAGGTGCCCGATCCCTTCGGGCCGCAGCGGCGCAAGGGGTACAGCAGGCGGTCCGGCGCGTAGGTGCGCTGCTCGTAGTCCTTGACCTTGGCGCACAACACCCCCCGGGTGAAGGGGTGCTCCTTGGCGCCTGCCACCTTGACGACCCGCCCGTCCTCGACATGGGCCACCCAGCAACACGTGTCCTGGCAGTCGAGGGGACAGCAACCCTTGATCAGCTCGGACATGGCTCACCTATTCTCGAATTCGGGTCGCGGCGGCCTCGACGTCCCCGACCCTGCTGTCGACCATTCGGCCGTCCCAGGGTCGATGGGCTGGCTCGACCGCGTCGTGCACCAGACTTTGCGTGCGCCCCCCGGCTACGTCGTGCTGCACGCTACACCCCGGGACCGGCCCTGTCGCCAGGGCCGCCGTCAACCGTTCCTCAGGGGGTGCGCACCTCGAACGAGACCGCCAGCTCCACGCCCAGGCGTGGTCCCGTGGCCTCGGCGGCCCGGCGGAGGAAGGTGTCGGTGTCGGGCGGGTCGTCCAGGTGGTCGAGGTAGGTGCGGTGGCATTCGAGCGAGGCGATGCCGGCGTCGAGGGTGTCGGTCACGTCGACGGCATGGCTCGCCTGCGGCGAGCTGCCGAACGCCACGAAGCGCACCCCGTCCCAGGGCTCGCCTCGGTCCCGGAACAGCCACGGGTTGGCGGCGTCCCGTACCGCGTCGAGCAGGGCCACGCCCACCGCTCTGTGATCGGCGTGATTCCAGGAGGTGCCGCCCCAGGTGTCCCGGAAGTTGGTGGAGATGACCACGTCGGGCCGGTGCCGCCGGATGATCGCGGCCAGGTCGGCTCGCAGGTCGAGATCGGCCACGACCAGACCGTCGGGTCGACCCAGGTACTCGATGTGGCCCACGCCCACTGCGGCGCAGCTGGCCTCCTGCTCGCCTCGGCGCAGCCCCGCCACCTCGTCCGGGCTCAGCGACGAGATCCCGGCCTCCCCGTCGGTGACCAGCACGTAGCCCACCCACTTGCCTTGACGGGTCCAGCGAGCCACTGCGCTCGCAGCGCCGTACTCCATGTCGTCGGGATGGGCCACCACGGCCAGCGCCCGGTCCCAGTCCTCGGGCAGCGGTTGCAGGCGGTCGGGCACGGACGCACCGTACCCGCAGACGCCTCAGCCGGGGGCGGGGGCGTCGGCCTCGTGGGTGGGCGAGGTGACCTCGGCCTCGTCGTCGAAGGTCTCCACCACGTCCTCGGTGTCGGGGATGATGTCTATCTCCTCGTCGGTGCGGGGGGGCTGGTTGGTGCGGGGGTCGTCGTGGGTGCTCATGGCCGGAGGGGTACCCCCGCAGCGGCACGCCGAAACGGGGCCCGGGCGCGGAGGTGCCCCGGTCCGTCCGTCAAGGCTCAGCGTGGCCCAGCTCGTCGACGCTGGGCGCCTCTCAGCAGGGTGAGCTCAGCCTCGGTCGGACCGGGGCACCGATCATGATCACACCGTTGGGGCGTGATGTCAGCTCGGGTCGATCAGCTGGACGACTCGCTGGACGACTCGCTGGACGAGACGTCGATCGCCTCGCGGCGGCCGCCGATCTCGACCTTGCGGGGCTTGGCCTCGGCGGCGACGGGGACCCGCAGCGTCAGCACGCCACCGTCGAAGCTGGCCTCGATGGCGTCCACCTCGAGGCTCTGGCCGAGATGGATCTGACGGCGGAAGCTGCCGTGGGGCCGCTCGGCCAGGTAGACCTGGTCACCGTCTTCGCGGTACCACTCCCGCTCGGCGGTGACGGTCAGGACGTTCCGTTCCACGGAGACGTCGATGCTGTGCTCGGCGACGCCCGGAAGGTCGAGGTGGATCCAGACGTCGTCGCCCCGGCGGTAGGCGTCCATCGCCATGCCGGTGCCCAGGCCGCCGGTCCGGCCGAGCAGGCGGGGGAACAGCTGGTCGAAGGGGTCGTTCTGCATATACATGGGACAACCTCCTCGAGGGTCCTGAAACTTGACACCGAACGACTCAGAAAACTTGTGGCGTGCGCGTTGTATTCCCAGGCGTGGTCGTGTCAAACCTCCCCTCGGTCGGGGCCTCAGGCGTGGATGCGGACCGGCCGCTGCTCGATCTCCTCGATGTCGCTCTCGGCCGCCCCCAGCAGCTGGTGCGCCAGCCGGATCAGCGCCCGGGCCGCAGCCACCTCCTCCCCGATGATGGGCACGTCGGGATCCGCCGGGTTGCGCCGGGCTCGTCCCCAACCGTGGTGGTGACGCTCGCCGACGTCGAGCACCACGTCGGCGCGGGTGGTCCGGTCGTCTTCGGTGAAGACGACCTCTAGGTTCCAGACCGGATTGGACATGGCCAACTCCTCTCGCGCGGCTGCCCGTCTCTCCAGTATCCGTGTTGGTCCGGCGCGGTGGCAGGGCTCACTCTGCATCGACCTCGCTCGCCCGGGGATACTCCTCGCCCATGGCGGTGTCGGTCTCGACGGCCTGCCAGCCGGTGTGGTCCGGCGAGAGGTCCTCGATCTCGCACTCGGCCCCCACCAGCGCCTCCGTCCACTCCTCGGCGAACCGTTCGGCCTCCTCGAGGGTCTCGAAGCGGGACCGGTTCACGACCGCACCGTCCTCACGCACGGTGACACCGAACGAGAGCGTCTCGTCTCGATCCGGCGGCGTCAGCGACATGGCCTTCTCCTCCTCGTCGGTCTCCACCACCACGATGCCCGATCTCGAGCGTGACGGCCAGGGGCCTTCGTCACGAAGGGTGAGAACCGTCGCTTCAGCCGGCGTCGACGCCCTCGCCGAGCCTCTGCAGCCGCATGACCGCCGCTCGCTCCGAACGGCCCAGCTCCCGGGCCAGCTCGGACGGCGTTCGGCCGCTGCGGTAGCCCGCGGGGAGCCGTTGCTCCCCCTCGCGGGACCAGGCCACCTCGAGGCTGCAGACCTCGTCGTCGGCCCCTTCCTGGCGGATGACCAGCCGGCCCCGGTCGGGCTCGACCTCGAACGCGAAGTCCGCGCCCTCACCGCTGACCCGGACCTCCCTGCGCTCCTCGATCGTGCCCATGGTCGGCCCCAACCCCTCGGGCTGGGCGCGCAATCTCGCTGGACTTTGACCGCACGTGGGTCGGACGGCCTACCTTTTACGTAATGACTTGGAGGGTTCGCCCGCCCGGGTCGCACGCGGGTGAATACGAGCGAGCGCTTCTGACCATCGCGCGATTCAGGGAGGCATACGAGGCCTATCTTGCCGATCCCGGTCCCGAGACCCGGGCCCTGGCCGATCACTACGTGATCGACGCGTCGAACGTGTGCAACGCCGTCGGAGCCATCCCCGTCCACGCAGCCCGCAAGAAGTTCGGCGTGGCCGCGGTCGCGTTCCTCCACGAGGGGAACCGCAGCCGGGTGGGAGTGGCCGAGACGTCACGGCCGGTGAAGGTGGCCCTCGACAAGGCCGACCGGCTGTACCGGGAGATGCTCGAGAAGGAGCGCCGCAAGCGGCGCAACCCGCTGCGTTGGGTGGGCTACGGGCTGCTGAAGGCAGCCGCCTTCCCGCTACGAGTCATCATCTCGCGCATAGAGAGCACCCGCGACGACGTGATCCCGATGTACGAGGTGGTCATCCTCGGGATCGCGGCAGTGGCCGCCGCTGTGGCGGTGGGCCTCACCGTGGTCGCCATGTTCGCCTGACCGGCGGGCGCGCGCTGGCTCGGAGCGCGCTCAGAACGGGCTCAGACCCATCCGGTTGCGGATGCTGACCAGCTCGCCGGTGTGGGTGACCACGTGGCCCATACCCTCCCAGGACAGGAACCAGTGGGCCGGCTTGCCGTCCCACATGGCGTACAACCAGCCGAAGTCGTCCTCGGGGGTCTCGATGGCGGTCAGCGCATCGGTCGAGGCCGGGATGGCGTCGAGGGTGTCGAGCGTGGCGCCGTCACGGATCCAGGCGATGGTGCGGTCGAGCACCGCCAGGGCATAGGAGCCCACGGCGTCGGGGTCGAGCACCTGCACCAGGTGCAGGTCGGCCCCCTCGGCCAGCCCCCGCCACAGGTCGGTGTCCACGCCGAGGGCGGCAGTGTGGTCGTGCACCACCTCGTCGTCGCCACGGAGGACGCCGTTGACCGCCAGGTCGTGATGGCGGGCCAGGTGCCAGAGCACATATGTCGGCGGGATCCCGCCGCCGTCGGCCAACTCGCCCCGGCGCTCGGGCGGGATCCGGGCCAGCACCCCGTCCTCGAGACGGTGCCGGGCCGAGACCAGCTCGTCGGTGATCCAATCACGCAGATCCATGGGGGCTCCCCGCACTCCTCGCCGGTACCTGCCGCACCAATAGTATGACGCCATGTCGAAGTCGCTGATCGAACGGCGCCTCATCGAGGTGGGCGATCGACTGCGGCAGCTTCGCGACGATCTCCGGGTGGCCGACGAGCAATTGGCCCACTTCGCAGCCGAGGCGGACGACGCCCGGATCCGCTCGCTGGTCTCGGAGACCGCGCTCGCGGACCGGGAGCACCGCAGCGCCGAGCGCCACGCCGGCGCCATGCAGCGCCACCGCGACCAGGTGGCGGCCGAGATCGCCCGCCTCGAGGCCCAGCTCGACCAGCTGCTCGACCAGCTCGGCGGCGGGTGAGGCCCGATGGCCGACGAGGTGCCCACCAGGATCGTCATCGCCGAGGACGAA
>JBFINV010000058.1:0-10405 GCA_041611015.1 Acidimicrobiales bacterium
GAGCCCCCGATCGCCGCCATAGATGACGACGATGCTGCCCGCGTCGGCCATGCCGGCGATGTCCTCACCCGGCACACCGACCGCCAGGTCGTCGTGGCCGTCCCGATCGAAGTCGCCGACCGCGAGGGCGGACCCGAACAGGTCGTCGGCCTCGGGATCGTCGGCCATGCCTCGGGTCCCCTGATGGAACACCCGGTCGCCCCTGGTGCTCACGCCCCGCCGGCTGCCGTAGAGGACATGGATCTGGCCGGCATCGCTGACGGACCCGATGTCCTCGTGGGGGGCTCCGACCACGACGTCGCCGTGGCCGTCGTCATCGAAGTCGCCGATGACCACGCTCTCTGCGGCGAAGTCACCGACCTCGACCGCCCCGACCACACCCGAGGTGTCCTGGGTGATCTGGCGGCTGTCACGGGCGGACAGGGCCCGGACCGCAACGGTCGCGCCGAGGACGGCGGCAACCACCGCCACGGCCAGCGCCACCCGCCGGAGCCCGAGGGTGCGTGGGCGGCTCATCATGGCCCTCTCAGCCGGATGTCGCCCGAGCCCCGGAATCGGTCCACGGACTCGTCGCCGTAGAGCTGGTCGGTGCCACGGCCGCCGTTCAGACGGTCGGCCCCGCGACCACCGTGGAGCTGGTCGTGGCCGCCTCCGCCGCTGAGCCGGTCGGCCCCGGCATCTCCGCGCAGGTCGTCGTGGCCGCCCCCACCCTTCAGGAGGTCGTTCCCCGGGCCGCCGGAGATGCGGTCGTTGCCATCGCCGCCACAGATCAGGTCGCGACCATCGCGCCCGGCCACCAGGTCGTCGCCCCCGAAGGCGGCGATGATGTCCCGCTCGTCGGTACCCCGGAGGTTGTCGTCGCCGCTGGTGCCGGCGATGGTGGCGAGGCGACCACCGCAGGTGGGCCCGTCGAAGGTGACGCCCCCGGGGGGTACCAGGGCCACCCAGGTACGGCCCCGGGTGAGCTCGATGTGGTTGCCCTCGGCATCGGTATAGGTGGTGACCGAGCGCAGCGTGGGCTTGGTCCAGGTGGCCTCGATGACGTGGCCGTCGGTGAACACCAACGCCCTGCCCGTGCCGACCATCTGGGCCTCGTAGAGGATCTCGCCCCACTTGTCCGTCATCCCGGTGTCGGCGTAGCGCACGATCTGGACGATGAGGTTCTGGGGGGCCACCTGGACCCCGGCCGAATCCCGGTGCGGCGAACCGTTCTGCCAGCGAAGCCATCCCCCGGCCCGATCGCTCCACTCGTAGCGGATGGGCAACCCCCGGCCCCGCTGGAAGCGCAGCCTGACGATCCGGGCGACGCCGGCATCGGGCGGCACAGGCTCTCTCCTGTCCCGATACTCGAAGTGCGGTGGGGGCGGGTTGCCCGCGGGGGCCGAGCCCAGCAGGCGCGAGGAGCTGGTGAAGAGGTTGTGGGGCGCGGGCCTGCCGCCGCCGCGCCAGTACAGCCGCAGGTACCGCTCGGCGTTGCGGTCGACCAGGCGAGCCCTGCTGATGAGGCGGTCGAAGATGTTGTTGGCGCCCGAGAACGCGAAGATCGGCTGCCGGAACGAGACCGCGATGCCGATGTCGGTGCTGCGCGCGGAGCGGACCGGGCCGACGCTGGTGACCCGCTTGGAGTGGAACACCGCAGCGAACCGGGTGAAGCCCCCCTCGACCAGCTCCTCGTAGACGATGTCGGCGGCGTTGAGGTTGGTCTGGGGACGGGCGCGGGGCACGTTGTCGATCTTGATGACCAGGGCCCGGCGGTCGAGGTTGCGGGCCGGCCGGCCGGTCAGCGGGGCCTGATTTCGGACACGAGCAGGTGGGGAGGTGACGGGCGGGACGACCTGTTCGTTGTTGCCCAGACGCCCGAGGGTCCCCCGGTAGCGCCACCGGTTGCTCCACGGCCCGCGGGGGTCGGGGCGCCCACCCCGAGGAGCCTTGTTGGTGGGCCCGTAGGGCTTCAGCGACGGTGCGGACGTCTCGGGTTCTGGCTGGACCTCCTGGGCTGCGGTGCCTCCGCCGCTGGCCCACAGGGTGGCGACCAGCGCCAGGGTGAGCAGCACGACCAGCGCGCGGGAGGGGCCAGACCGCATCAGGGGCACCGTAGCCGGTGTCGGCCGGCCGTTTGCGACATCACGCTCGGGACGCCCCTACTCCAGCGGCGCCGTGGTGATGCTCGAATAGCACATCTCGTCGCCGGTCCCCTCGGCCCACAGGATGTAGCCGACGGCCTCGTAGGGGGCCCGCTCCCGGTTCCAGCTGCACTCGACCTTGATCACGTCGTCGCCGTCGAGGACGATCTCGTCGACGGGCCGGTAGCCGAACTGCCACTCGAAGGACCAGTCGGGGATGTCCAGCAGGACCAGCTCCTCAGCGGTTCCGGGATTCAGGGTCATGCGGAAGGCCAACCCCAGCTCGTGCATGTGCGCGCTGACGGATGTGATGCGACCGGGGTTGGTGACCGGCAGGTCACAGCTGGACCAGGCGGTTCCACCGGTCATGTGGGCGTAGTCGTCGGGCGACGACCCGCACTGGCGCAAGAAGGCATCCGGAAGCTGGGCGGCGAAGGCCCCGTAGAGCTCCTCGACCCGCTCGAGCGCGACAGCCCGGTCACAGAGCGGATCGGGGTCGCCGTCGTAGCACGGGATCTCCGCAGGACCGAGGTACAGCGCGCTCCGCAGGGTGCGGTACCCACCCCCTGGTTGGGCCGCGATCTCCTTCTCGGACGCCAGATCGAAGACCATCCGGGACAGGTCCGCCGGAGCCTCTGCGTCGAAGTGATAGTGGATCTGGACCACGAGGAAGTCGCCGGAGCGCACCGGGATCGCGTAGCCGTCGGGCTGGCGAGCAACGTTCGCGCCCGGCGCCCAGCCGCCCAGCGGGAACACGTAGCCGCCGGCCCGGCTGGGGTCGAGGCCGTTGCCGCCATAGCACGTCCAGCCGGGACCGGGCTCGGTCGCATCCCAGAATTCGGCCTGCTCCCGCAGCTCGCCCGAGGCCAGGGTCACGATCGCGTGGTGAACCACCTCGGACCGGTCCGGCTCGAACTGTGACGCCAGGATCCACTCGGTGTCGTCGACGCCGAGGTCGAAGACCAGGCAACGGTAGTCGTCGAGCACGTCGGTGGACCCCTGGTAGGGGCCGCGGGCGGAGGTCGCCACCAGGTCCGGGGCGTCGATCACGTTGACGGGGCCAGTGGGGCGGATCGGGGTGCTCGGTTCCACGTCGAGCTCTGCGCCGCTGCTGGCCCAGCTCGCCAGCGAGGCGAGCTGGGCGTCCGAGAGGGACAGGTCGCCCACGAACGGCACCGACAGCTCCGACGCGGGCCACGGGGGCATGACCCCGGTGCTGGTGGCCAGGTGGATGCTCGAGGCGTACTTCTGCGCGTCGCCGGCGGTGGCGAGCTCCCAGCCGGTCGACCCCGGGCCTCCAGGTCCATGGCAGCGAGCGCACACGTCCTCCAGGATGGGTGCCACCTCCGTGGAGAACCTGGCGCCAGCCGGTGCCTCCACCGGGGGCTGTGGCGCAGGTGGTTCCTCGGGCTCGGGCGGAGTTGGAGCGGGGGTCACCGTCGGCGTGGCGCTCTCGGGCCCGGACGGAGCACCGGCTGGGGCGGCGGCGTCGGCAGCGCTCGGTGCCGGCGTGGTCTGGACCGCGTCCTCGGAGCTGCAGGCGACCAGCGCCAAGCTGGCGGCACAGGTGAAGGTGACCGCTGGCAGGAGCCGCCCGAGACCGAGACCGGATGCGATGGGGCTCAGTGTAGGAGCTCAGCCCCCGCCGCCGACCGCTCGACCGCTCAGTACCGGGCGAACACCTGGGTCACGTAGACGCTGCCACCCTCGACGTGCACGCCGACCCCGACGTGGGTGTAGCCGTCGTACACCATGTTGTCGAGGTGGCCAGGGCTGTCGACCAGGGCTTCGAAGGCAGCCCCGACCGACACGTTGTACGCGATGTTCTCACCCCAGGCCCACCAGCCCGAGGGGATCTGGGAGCCGACGTTCGGGTTGTGGGCGAACCCGTTGGGCAGGCGTGCCGACCAGCTGCGGGCCACGTCCGACATGTCGAGGTTCACCTTGAGGGGCCTGGCCCCGTGCCGGGACCTGAGATCCTGAACCATCCCGACCATCTGGTTCTCGGCCGTGCTGAGGCCGCGGGAGACCGGCTCGTTGCAGCTGCGCAGTCGATCCCGACCCTTGCCTCCAGAGCACCTGTCGATGCCGCCCTGGGCGTGGATGGTGTCGGGCCCGCTGCGGCCGCGGATGACGTCACGGCCGCTGCCGCCGTAGATCACGTCGGCGCCGGGACCACCTCGGGCGAAGTCGCGCCCGGGGCCGAGGTCGATGGTGTCGGGTCCGAAGCTGCCGTAGACCCGGTCGTCCCCCTCGAGCGCGCAGATGAGGTCGCCCCCGCCCCGACCACGGATCTCGTCTGGGCCCCAGGTGCCGACGATCACGTCTGCGCCCGACGTCCCGTAGGTGACCACCCCGGGCCGGGCCACGATGGTGGCGGCCCGACCGAAGCAGGTGGGGGCTTGGGCCGTGGCAGGGCCCGAGGGCAGCGCCGACACCGCCGCGACCACCGCGGTGAGGGTGACCAGGGCCCGGATCGGGAGGGACCTGAACCGCGCCGTGGTGGCGCCGTTCATGACGATCGGATTGCGGGTTGTGGAGGGCATGCGCGGGCGAAGACCTTCCAAGCATCGAGGGTTTGGGCGAAGGTTGCCTGGAGTGGCTATCGGCCGGTTCGGCCGGTCGACATGTTGTCGACACACAACTGTAACCTATGACACCCAACAGACACAGAATCCTGGCCATCAGGTCCACGTCCCGCCAGGATCTGGGTCCCGGGGCCCACGTCGTCCGGCACAGGTTGTCACCTGCGACGACGGGCATCGCGGACCTCACCGAGCACCCTCCGGAAAAGGGCAGGGCCGCGGGCGCCTCGCCGAGTCGGCGGCGCCGATCCGGACCCGAGGCGCCGAGTACCCGCCCCCGGACGCCTGGGCCAGAATGGAGCCCGTGCCGACCGAGGGCCCGCCGCGTCCAGGCTCCCAGCAGGCCGCTCTGATCGGGCGGGCGCCCGAGCAGGCACGGCTGGGGGAGCTGGCCGACCGCGCCGTCGAGGAGGGGGCCCAGCTGGTGATCGTGTCGGGCGAGGCCGGGATCGGCAAGAGCAGCCTCGTCACCGGCTTCTGGGACCAGCTCGCCGAGAACGGCTGGGGCACCCACGTCGGTCACTGCATCGAGTACGCGGACCGGCCCCTGCCCTTCGGACCCATTCCCGGGATCCTCCGCTCGGTGCTGGTCGACAACCTCGAGCAAGCCGACGAGGTCCTCGGGCACCACCGTGACGACCTGGCCGCGCTCCTTCCCGAGCTGGGGGACGCTGGGCGCGGGGCCTCCCTCGCCGGAGATGTCGACCGGCTCTTCGACGCCATCGCCGCCACGCTGGTCGAGGCCGCGAGCAGGCGGCCGGTCGCGGTCCTGGTCGAGGACGTCCACTGGGCCGACGCCGCCACGCGAGACCTGCTGGCCTCGCTGGTGCACAGCCTGGGCCGAGCCCGGGTGCTGCTGGTCACCACGGAGCGGACCGGAGCCCTTCCACGGGCCCATCCCCTGCGCACCTGGCTGGCCGAGCAGCGCCGCTTCCCCAACGTGGCCAGCATCGAGCTGGTGGGCCTCACCCCCGAGGAGCTGGCCGAGCAGGCCCGGCGGCTGGTTGGGCAGGCGCTGGACGCGGCCCAGCTCGAGGTCCTGTTCCAGCGGACTCGAGGCAACCCGTACTTCGCCCACGAGCTCCTCGCCAGCGGCCGCTGGGACAGCGACGCCCTGCCGTCGTCGCTGGTGGAGTTCCTCACCAGCAGGATCGAACGACTCAGCGACGACGAGCGAGTTGTCCTACGAGCGGTGGCGGTCGCCGGCGGGACCGTGAGCCACGATCTCCTGGCCGCGATGGTGCCCGAGCTCGAGCTGAGCGCGCTGATCCGATCGCTGTTCGACGCCTCGATCCTCGTCGTGGAGGGCCAGGACTATGCGTTCAACCACGCGCTGCTCCGCGAGGCGATCCTCGCGGGCGTCTTGCCCTTCGAAGCCGAGGAGCTGCACCGCCGGGTCGCCGAGGCCATGGCGTCGGACCCCCAGCGCGGGTCCTCGCTCTCCGACCAGGTCAGCCTGGCCCTGCATCTCGGCAAGGCCAACGACCCCGACCGCAGCCTGGTCGCAGCAACCGAGGCCGCCGAGGCTGCCGCCGCAGTGGCCGCCTATGACACCGCCGCCGAGATGGCCCAGCAGGCGCTCCGCGAGTGGCCCCTCGCCACCGACGCCGAGAACCGGACCGGCACCGCGCGCCACCTGCTCCTGCTGGATGCGGCCGAATGGCTGGCGAACTGCTACCGAGGTGGCGAGGCCGTGGCCCTCATCACCGAGGCCCTGGCCGGCTGGGGCCGGGCCCTGACCGACGGACAGCGGGCCCTGCTCATTGCTCGCATGGCCCCCATCCAGTACCACCTGGGCAACCCCACCCAGGCGGCCCTGCTGCTGCAGGAGGCCGAGCGGCTGGTAGGCGACGAGGTCTCGCCAGAGGCGGCCCAGGTCCACCACCGGGTCTCGAAGCACGCACTGGCCCTGGGGCGGATTCATCCAGCGCTGGACGCAGCCGAGCTCGCCATCGACATCGCCCGTCGCCAGGGGCCCCAGGTGGTGCTGGTCGAGGCCCTCACCACCAAAGCGCTCGGCCTCGGGGTCACCGAGGATCTCGAAGCCGGCGTGCGCCTGGCACGCGAGGCACGCCAGCTGGCGCTGGCCGCAGGTCATGTGTCCCAGGTGGCCAACACCTTCCGCACGGAGATGTTGATCTGGACCTTCAGCGACGGCCGTACCGAGGCATGCCTGGATGCAGCCAGGTCGGGGCTGGCCTACGCCGAGCAGCACTGCGGGCCCAGGTGGCGGGCCGAGTTCCTCCACGATCTCTGCCTGGGACTGGTCGAGGCCGGCCGTCTCGCCGAGGCCACCCCCCTGTTCGCGTCTCTCTGGGCCAGCCGGCTCGACGACTTGCGCCGGCTCACGGTCCTGCAGACTGCTGGTCTGCACGCGTTGGGCACCGGGGCGCTCCACCTGGCCGAGCTCTTCCTCGCCGACGCCACGGAGATCGCCTCCCGGTACCAGTCGGCTCAGGAGACCGGCTTCCAGGTGCAGCTGCTGGCCCAGCTGGCCCGACGCCAGGGCCGCCTCGACGAGGCCATCGAGCTGATCGACCACGCGTTGGGGCTGCAGTTGGCCAGCGACAACCTGAGCTACACCCGCGACAGCATCGTCGAGAAGATCCGGATCATCCGGGCCTGCGCGGCTGCCGGCCGCCCGGGCGTGGACGAGCTGTGCGAAGAGGTTCGGGCCCTCGTGGACGCCTTCGACGGGGAGGGCGCAGCGAACGTCGCCATGCAGGCGATGATGCAGCTCGAGCTCACGACGATCGCAGGAAATGTCGACGTCGACGTCGCGCGCCACGTGACGCGACTGGTCGAGCGAGCCGGCTACCTCGGCGAGTCCGCCCACTGCCGCCTCCACATCATCGACAGCCTGATCGCTGATCCGGCTGCGCCACGCGACGAGCTGGAAGCGGAGATCGGCGCCCTGATCCAGCTCGCGAGCACGCACGGGATGGACTGGGTGACCGAGCGGGCCCGGTCGCTGGCCAAGGGGGCCCGGATCGGTACCGGCGACCACCAGCCTGCCGCCGAGCCCCGCAAGGCTCCGACGTTCCCCCACGACCTCACCGCCCGAGAGGTCGAGGTCATGGCGCTGCTGGCCCAGGGGCTGACCAACAAGGCCATCGGCGAGGAGCTCTACGTCAGTCCCCGGACCGTCGGCACCCACGTGTCGAACCTGCTCGCCAAGCTCGGGCTCCACAACCGGGGCGAGGCCGCAGCCGCATACCACCGGCTGGGGCTCGCCGAGATCGCCACGGTGGGGGGCGCCACCGGTGCCCCCGCCGGAGACTGACGCACCGCGCGAATACGTCGTCACCGGCACCCCGAATACGTCATTCGACGGATCCGGAGCCAGGAAGGGTCGCCGATAGTGGCCGTCAGGACGAGGGCGACGGAGTACGGGCCACGCCCGAGAGGTGCCAGCCGGGGCCCGATGCCCAGAGAACCCTACCCACCGGGCATCACCTACGGCGGTGCCCAGGCCAACACCGAGGGGCCGCTCGAAAGGGCGGTCTCTCGGTGTTGCGGGCGAAGCTGGAGCAGCGGGCTCAGATCGGCGCCAGCAGGCCGAGCCCGGAACCGTCGTCCTCGCCGCGATGGTCGCCCCGGTGCAGGAGGCCGTCGACCTCGGCGCCCACGAGCACCGCCACCGCCGACAGGTACAGCCAGACCATCAGGGCCGCCACCGCCCCGAGGGATCCGAAGGTGGAGTCGATGCGCCCGATGTAGCTGTAGACCACGCTCAGGCCGTAGGTGCTGGCCACCCAGATGACGGTCCCGGCGACCGCGCCGACGCTGATGAACCGGTATCGGCCAGACCGGTCGCCCACCACGGCCCGGTACAGCAAGGCGATGGAGAGCGCAGAGATCAAGACCACGGCCGGGAACCGGCCGATCTGGATCCACCGCTCGACATCGCCACCGAGCCGGTCCCGGTCGAGCCATTGAGGCAGGGCCACGACCAGCCAGATACTGCTCACGGTCACCAGCACCGCGATCAGGCTGAGCTTGAGGGCGAAGATCCGCCCCTGCAGCCAGGTGTGGGGGCTCTCCATCTCGTGCGCCACCCGGACGGCCATCACGATGGCGTTGACGGCGTTGCTGATGGCCCACCCCACGCCCACCAGACCGATCACGAGGCCCACCGTCACCTGCGGCGACGAGATCTCGGTGACGTTCCTCAGCTGGTTGACCACCAGCTCGGCAGCGTCGGCAGGCAGGGCGTCGGTGAGCGGCTCGAGGTTCGACTCGACGTCGGCCGGTGACGCCACCAGCCCGTAGATCGAGACCACCGCCATCAGTGCCGGAAGCAGCCCGAGCACGCACGAGAACGCCACCCCGCTGGCGATGAGCAGGGTGTGGTGCTCGGTGATCTCGCGCACCAGCTGCGCGAAGAAGCGCCAGCCCCGCCGGACCGGGTGCGGCTTGGGTTCTGCGACCTGGTGCACCTCCCTGGCCGTCGGGACGGCCTCGACGGCCTCGACGGTCTCGGCGGCCTCCACAGGCCCGACCTCGGGTTCGGTCACCACTTCTACAGTCTCGCCGGTTCGGGGCCGATCCGGGCGCCACCGGGTTCCCGCAGGTGCGCTCATGCGATCACCGCCGGGGGCGGCGCAGGGCCCGACCGCATGCTCGTCAGGGACCGAGCCGCGAGCACCACGACGAACAAGGCCACCGCCACCAGGGCCATGGTGGCGCCGGCCGCGGTGTCGTGGTGGAAGCTGACCAGCAGTCCCACAACCACCGACACCGACCCGACCAGCACTGCGGTGACCATGACCAGCGGGACCCGTCGGACCAGGAGGGTGGCGGTGGCCGGCGGGGCGACGAGGAAGGCGAACACCAGCAGGTTCCCGACGGTCTCGAACGACGCCACGATCGAGACCGCGACCAGCGCCAGCAGCGCCCCGTGGGCCAGGCGGGGACGTAGACCGAGCAGCCGGGCCTGGGTCTCGTCGAAGGTCATCACCAGGAACGCCCGGTAGAAGACGGCCACACCGACCAACGACACCCCCGCCGCCACCGCTTGGCGCTGCAGATCCCGGTCGTCTACGCCGGTCACCGAGCCGAAGAGGAACCGGTTGAGGTCACCGACGTAGGCACCCGACTCGCTCGACATGACCACCACCGCGAGGGCGAGGAACCCCACGAAGAGCACCCCTATGGACGTGTCCTCGGGCAGCGGCGAGTGGGCCCGGAGCAGGTTGATCCCAGCGACCATCGCCAGCGCCGCGGCGAAGGCCCCGACGGTGGTGTCGGCACCGAGCACGAACGCCACGGCGATGCCGGGCAGGACGCCGTGAGCCAGGGCGTCGCCGAGAAAGCTCATTCCTCGGAGAACCACCCAGGTCCCCACGACCGAGGTGGCCAGCACGGCCAGCAATCCGGCGAGCAGCGCGTCTCGCATGAACCCGTTGGCCGTGAACGGGTCCAGCCACCAGTCGACGGGGTTTGTCAACAGCTCCATGCGGCGTCAGCCGCCACGGTCGGTCTCGGCGGCCCGGTCATGGTAATCGCGGCCGGGAGGTGGGCGCGCGAACGACCTCAGGGGCGGCCGCCGAAGGCCGCGGAGGTGTCGCGCTCCCGGTGGATGTCGTAGCCGTCGAAGCCGTCGGTCATCGAGTACGGGTTGCCGGGGGTGCGGTTGACCAGCGGCCGGCCGTAGAGGGCATGGTGAAGGCTACGGACCTCGTGTTCGAGCCGGGC
>JBFINV010000059.1:0-10366 GCA_041611015.1 Acidimicrobiales bacterium
CACCTCGGTCTCGGGCCGGGGAATCAGCACCCGGTGGTCCACCAGCAGGTCCAGGGTCCGGAAGCCCCAGCGCCCCAAGACGTACTGGAGGGGCTCACCTCCGAGCCGCCGCTCGATCATGCGATCGAAGGCGGCGACGCCCCGCTTGGTCGCCAACGTCGACAAGCCCTGGTGGAACGCGGGGCCTTCGTACCCCGACGCCTCCTCCACGATGCGCCGGGCGTCCACTTCGGGGTCATCGATTCCCGCGGCATCGAGGCGGGCCCGGGCTTCCTCGTAGAACGCGTACCAGGCCACGGGCCGACCGAGTGGGTCGTAGCCGACGGGATCAGCCATCGGGGCTCCCCGAGCCCATGCTCGTGAGCTGTTCGGCCCGCTCGTGCTCTACGAGGGCATCGACCACCTCGTCGAGCTCGCCGGCCAGCACCCGGTCGAGCTTGTACAGGGTGAGGCCGATCCGATGGTCGGTGACCCGGTTCTCCTTGAAGTTGTAGGTCCGGATCTTCTCGGAGCGACCCCCGCCGCCGGTCTGGTCCTTGCGGGCTGCGGACTGCTCCGCCGCGAGCCGGTCCTCCTCGGCTTGCAGCAGCCGGGCCCGCAGCACCTGCAGCGCCCGGGCCTTGTTCTGGAGCTGGCTCTTCTCGTCCTGCATGGACACCGTGATCCCGGTGGGCTTGTGGGTCACCCGCACCGCCGAGTCGGTGGTGTTCACCGACTGCCCGCCGGGACCCGACGCCCGGTACACGTCGACCTGCAGATCGTTGTCGTCGATGGCCACCTCGATCTCCTCGGCCTCGGGCAGCACCGCCACCGTCGCCGACGACGTGTGCACCCGGCCCTGGGACTCGGTGACGGGAACCCGCTGCACCCGGTGCGGGCCACCTTCGTGCTTCATGCGACTCCAGACCCCGTCCCCCTTCAACAGGAAGGTCACGTCGCTGTAGCCGCCCATGTCCGACTCTCGCGCCCCCAGCACCTCCAGCCTCCAGCCCCGGCGAGAGGCGTACCCGGCATACATGTCGTACAGGTCCCGGGCGAAGAGATTGGCCTCCTCACCCCCCTCGGCGCCGCGTATCTCGACGATCACGTTCTTGGCGTCGTTCGGATCCTTGGGGAGCAGCAGCTCCCGGAGGCGGGCCTCCAGAGCCGTCGCAGTGGCCTCGGCGGCCTCAACCTCCTCGCGCAGCATCTCGCGCTCCTCACCGACGGCGTCGGTCAGCATCTCCTTGCCGGTGGTGACGTCGTCCTTGGCGGCCCTCAGAGCCCGGATGCACTCGACGATCTGTTCGAGCTCGTTGTACCGGCGGGCGGCCGCCGCGAACGCCGCCTGGTCGGCGAGCAGGTCCTGGTCACCCAACCGTTGCTGGAGATCCTCGTACTCCCGTTCCAGCTCGTCGTGGACCGTGGACATGAGTCGAGGCTACAAGTGGGGCCGTCCCGTCGGTGGCGGGCGGAGCCACCACGTCGGCGAGGGGGTCTCCTAGGGCCAGGGATCGGCGATGCTGTGGAGCTCGGCGGGGACCGTGAGGTGGGCCGCCATCCGCTCCACGACCGGGTGGTGGTCCCGCTCGGGCAGCACCAGCACGACCCGTTCGGGCTCCTCGATCGCAGCGTGGGCCGCCGCAGTGGGCACCAGGTCCAGATCGATGCCGGTGGAGCACACGACGACGACCCGCTGGTCGCCGGCTCGGCCCCGGGCCGCGACGGGACCCTCCTCGTGGATGCCGCCGCGGGGCACGAGGGGGGCCAGGGCACAGAGCTCGTCGAGGCCGATGAGCGTCGGGTCGGCCACCGCCAGCGCTCGGAGCCAGCGCTCCCGGGCCACCCGGTTCAACGGGTGGGGACGGGCATGGCGGTGACGGTGCCGCCGAACCTCGGCGACGACCATGGCCAGCCGGGTCTGGATGGGAGCGTCGGCGTGGATGAGCGCATGGGCCTCCTGGTCGTAGAGCCCGACGCCGGCGCGGACGCTGGCAGCGCCGGTCTCGTCCAGCACCACCCGGGCCACCTCCAGCCCCAGGACCTCACCGATGACCACACCGTGCTCCACCACCACGGTGCAGCCTGAGCGCATGAGCAGCGCGATCTGCTCCCGGGCCAGCTCCGGGATCTCGGTCGGCGGTTGGGGGGACAAGACGTCGGCCAGGGGCTCCAGCTCGGCGTCGCGAGCGAGCCAGATGCTGGGTCGGGGGCGGAGTCCTTCGGCCTGCAGGGCCAGCAGCGGGTCGGGCGCGTCGACCACCACGTGCAGATCCGACGCGCCCTGGCGGTCACCCCAGGCGAGCACTGCGGCCAGCGGCGAGGGGGCTCGCTCGATGAGGTAGACGAAGGCCTGGTCGTCCTGGGCGATGCCGACGCCGGCGCTGAACGCCTCCGGCTCGGCGGTCACCTGCGGGAAGTTGGCGTGCACGAGGGCCCGGAGCTTGGCGCGCGCCAGCCCGGCGACCCTCTCGGGATCGAGGGCCATCAGCCGCGCTAGCGCTTGTCCGCGCGCTTGCGTTTGCCGTACCGCCGCTCGAAGCGCTCCACCCGGCCGGCGGTGTCCACGATGGTCATGGTGCCGGTGTAGAACGGGTGGCTGCTGCTCGAGATCACGACCTTGGCCAGGGGGTACTCCTTGCCGTCCTCCCAGGTGACCGTCTCGCTGGTCTCGATGGTGGAGCGGGTGATGAACGACTCACCGGAGGTGGTGTCCTGGAAGACGACCTCTCGGTACGTCGGGTGGATGTCGGCTTTCATGTCGTCTCCACGCTGGCGGGCAACCCGTGATCGTAGCGCCCCGGCCCGGGGTTGCCTCCGGGCTCAGGTCAGGCCCTGGTCCAGCAGCTGGTCGTTGGTCTCGGTCTTCTCGATGGCGTCGAGCAGGCGCTGGAGGGCGGCCACGCCGTCCCCGCCGGTCTCGGCGAGGTCCACCAGCGCTCGGCGTAGCGCCAGGACCTGCTCGTGCTCGTCGCCCTCGAGGAGCTGGTCCTCGTTGCGGGTGGACGAGGCCACGACGTCGATGGCGGGATAGATGCCCCGATCGGCAGCGCTGCGGCTCAGCCGGAGCTCCATGTTGGCGGAGCCCTGCAGCTCGTCGAATATCAGCTCGTCGATGCCCGAGCCGGTCTCCACGTGGAGCGTGGCCAGGATGGTCAGCGAACCACCGTGATCGACGTTTCGGGCGGCGCCGAACAGCCGCTTGGCCGGCAGCAGCGCCGATGCGTCGATCTCGCGAGCGCTCACCCGATTGTTGCCGGGCCCGGTCGCATTCGCGGCTCGGGCCAGGCGGGTCAGCCCGTCGAAGATCAACACCACGTCCTGACCCAGCTCCACCATGCGCTTGGCGCACTCGATGGCGAGCTCGGCCACCGCGACGTGCTCTTCGGGAGGACGGTCGAAGGTGGAGGAGACCACGTCGCCGTTGACGAGCAGGCGCTCCATGTCGGTGGCCTCCTCGGGACGTTCGTCCACGAGCAGAGCCAGCAGGCGCACCTCGGGGTTGTTGGTCTCGATGGCTCGGGTCACGTCCTTCAGCAAGGTGGTGCGCCCGGCGCGAGGCGGCGCCAGTATCAGGCCCCGGGTGCCCTTGCCGATGGGAGCGACCAGGTCGATGACCCGCGCCGTCGGATTGGTGGGGTCGTCCTCGCGCTCGAGCGGGAGACGCTCGGCGGGGAACACCGCGACCAGGTCGTCGAAGTCGGGACGCTCCAGGGCGTGCTCGGGGTCGCTGCCGTTGACGGTGTCGATGCGGACCATGGCCGGGTTCTTCTCGGACCGGCTGGCCGGCCGGCCCGCACCCTTGAGGCGGTCGCCCCGACGCAGCCCGAACTGGCGTACCTGCTTGACCGAGACGTAGACGTCCTCCTTGGTGGGCCGGTACCCGTTGACCCGAAGGAAGCCGTAGCCGTCGTCGCGCAGGTCGAGGACCCCCTCGACGTCCACCGGGTCGCCGACGAACTCCTCGCCCTGGTCGGCGCGTTCGCGGTTGCGACCCCTCCGGCGGCGCCGGCGATTGCCGGTGTCGGCCTGCTCACGCTCGTCGCCGTTGCGCCCCTTGTTCTCGCGGGACTCGCCACCCTCGGCCTCGCCTGCTGATGCGGCACCGCCGGCCTGGCCCGCCTGGTCCCCGTTGCCCTTCTGCCCGGCACCACCCTCGCCGTCGCCGCCCGACGGCCGCTGGGCAGTGGCGGTCGAAGCTCGGCCACGGTCTGGCCCGGGTCTGGACCCGCCTTGGCGGGCCGCCTCGGCACGGGCGTCGGCCATCGGGTCGGCCGAGTAGGCAGCGGACGTCGATGGCGCCGCCGCCGTCTCGGCGGGGGCATCACTGTCGCTGCCCGCCAGCTCCAGGATCATGTCGATGATCTCGGCCTTGCGGGCCCGGGACCCCGGCTTGCCACCCATGGCGGTGGCGATCTGGGTCAGCTGGTCCTTGTCCTTGCTGGCCAGCTTGGATTTGCTCAGGTCGGAGCTCAACAGGACACCTCACGGTCGCGCAGGCTGACTGGTGATCGGTCAGGACACGACGCGCTACCCCCTCACGGGTACTCCCGGGACGTGGCGATGCGTCGTTCGAGCCGGGCGACATGCCCGATGAGCAGACCCGCCTGACGTTCGGTGTACCGCGCTCGACCCGGGTCAGCGTGCGGGCCGGACACCGGAACTGTACCGACGGGGGGTGGGCGGCAACAACACTGCCCGCGACGACGGCGTCCGCGCGTCAGCGGGCCGGAGCCAGGCTGGCCTGCAGCCGGGCCAGTTCGTCGGCTTCGAGGTGATACCAGGCCCAGCGTCCCCGCTGCTCGCGTCGCACCAACGCAGCACCGGTCAGGATCTTGAGATGGTGGGAGATGGTGGGTTGGGATCGATCGAGGCCATCGACGAGGTCGCACACGCACACCCCGCCGGGGGTGCTGGCGAGGCGGTTGAGGATCTGCAGCCGCACCGGATCGGCGATGGCGCGGAACCGCTCGGCGAGGGCCTCGGCATCGGCCACCGACAGCGGAGCCGCGTCCGGGGCACAGCAGTAGTGAGACGACGCCATGGGGGGAGCCTAGCCCGTACCCGTTAACATATTGACAATCATCGATGTATAGGACATATTGAAGTTCATCGATACAAACGCCGGGAGGACCCCGTGGCCCGACTCCAGCTCGCCCTGAACGTGGACGATCTCGACGCCGCCGTCGACTACTACACCGCCTTGTTCGACACCAAGCCCGCCAAGATCAAGCCGGGTTATGCCAACTTCGCCGTCGCCGACCCGCCCCTGAAGCTGGTGCTGTTCGAGGGCGCCGGCCCCCACGGCGCCATCAACCACCTGGGCGTCGAGCACCCCAGCGCCGAAGCGGTCCACGCCGAGCTCGAGCGGGTGAAGGCCGCGGGGCTGCGCGTGCACAGCGAGGGTGAGGATCACTGCTGCTACGCCTACAAGGACGAGGGCTGGATCGACGGGGTGGACGGACACCGCTGGGAGATCTACACGGTGCTGGGTGACGCCGAGACCGCCGGCCACACCGACTGACCCCAAATCTGTGCCCCAGAGCGCGGAAAACCGCGCAATCCGGCACAGATTTGGGGCAAGCAGGCGTGCGCTCAGCGGGTGGCGCCGATGGCCTCGAGCACCAGCGTCTCCACTGGGCCCAGCTCCGGCGGCAGCACGTCGTAGCGCTCGGGGCGGTCTCGCACCTCGGCCAGACGCGCCGGCACGGGAGGCTCGGCACCGATGGCCCGAGCGATGGCTTCGGGGAACTTCGCCGGGTGCGCCGTGGCCAGCACCACCATGGGCACCTGCTGGAACCGCGGGCAACGATCGGCCGCCCCGACTGCGACCGCGGTGTGCGGGTCCAGCACCACGCCGGTCTCGGCGTGGACCTCCGAGATGGTCGCCAGGGTCTCGTCGTCGTCGAGGCGCGCCGCATCCCAGGTCTCGCGCAGCGCTCCGAGCCGATACGGGTCGATCGATGCCCGCCCCTGCTCCCGGAACGTGGTCAACAGCTCGGCGACGGCCTCGCCGTCTCGGGAGTACAGCTCGAACAGAAGGCGCTCGAGGTTGCTCGACACCTGGATGTCCATCGACGGTGACAGGGTGGGCGCCACCTCGGCGACGGCCAGCTCGCCGGTCTCGAAGAACCGGGTGAGGATGTCGTTGCGGTTGCTGCCCACCACCAGCTGAGCCACGTGGAGGCCGGTCCTCCGGGCGCAGTACCCGGCGAAGACGTTGCCGAAGTTCCCCGTCGGCACCGCGTACGCCACGGGCTGCACCGGGCGCTGCAGGCGCAGGGCCGCCCACCAGTAGTAGACGATCTGGGCCATGACCCGGGCCCAGTTGATGCTGTTGAGGGCGGACAGCCGAACCCGCTCCCGGAACGCGGCGTCGGCGAACATGGCCTTCACCAGGTCCTGGCAGTCGTCGAAGGTGCCCTCCACTGCCACGTTGTGGACGTTGGGCGCGTCCACGGTGGTCATCTGGCGTCGCTGCAGCGCCGAGGTCCGGCCCAGCGGGTGCAGCACCACGATGTCCATGCGAGCCCGGTCGCGCACGGCCTCGATGGCCGCGGATCCGGTGTCGCCCGAGGTGGCCACGACGATCGTGGCCCGCTCGTCACGCCGGTCCAGCTCGCGTTCGAGCAGCCGGCTCGCGAGCTGCATCGCCACGTCCTTGAACGCCAGCGTGGGCCCGTGGAACAGCTCGAGCAGGTGCCGGTCGGTGCCGAGGGGGCGCAAGGGGACCACGTCGGGATGGTCGAAGGTGGCGTAGGCGTCGGCCACCAGCCGACCCAGCTCGTCGCGCTCGATCCAGCCCTCGACGTAGGGCCAGATCACCTCGGTGGCCAGGGTGGCGTAGGGGGCGTCGACGCCGTGGTCGGCGACGAAGGTGTCGAGGGCGAACGACGGCCACTCCTCGGGCACGTACAGCCCGCCGTCGCCCGCCAGCCCGGTGAGCAACACGTCGGCGAAGTCGAGCGTGGGCGCGGCCCCCCTGGTGCTGACGTACTTCATCGTCCCGGCACCGCTCAGGAACCGATCACCCGGAGCATGGAGCCGACCTGGCGGACGCTGTCGAGCACCCGCAGGTCGTGCAGGGTGGCGAGCATGTCCCGCTCGACGGCCCGGTGGGTGATGAAGATCAGCCGTGCCTCTGCTCCGAGCCCCTCCTGCTCCATCGAGCGGATCGACACCTTGTGCTGGCCGAACACGCCGGCAACGGTGGCCAGCACCCCCGGCTCGTCGATCACGTCGAGGTTGAGGTAGTAGGCGGATTCGAGATCGTCGACGGGTTGGATCCGGGGCTTGACCAGGGCGCCGATGTCGGCGCTGGTGCCGGCGATGCGGTTGGCTGCGGCGTCGATCAGGTCACCGAGCACCGCACTGGCGGTGGGCCGGCCGCCCGCACCCCGGCCGTAGAGCATGAGCTCTCCGGCGGCGCCGCCCTCGATGAAGACCGCGTTGAAGCTGTCTCGAACCGCGGCCAGGGGGTGCTCTCGGGGCAGCATCGCCGGGTGCACCCGCACGGCCACCACGGGTGTGCCGTCGTCGTCGCCGACCTTCTCGACGATCGCCAGCAGCTTGATCACGAACCCCAGCCGGGCTGCGAAGGCGATGTCGGTGGCGGTGATGCCGGCGATGCCCTCGTGGTAGACGTCGCCGGCCACCACCCGGGCCCCGAAGGCGACCGAGGCGATGATCGCCGCCTTGGCGCCGGCGTCGTAGCCCTCCACGTCGGCGGTCGGGTCTCGCTCGGCGTAGCCCAGGCTCTGCGCTTCGGCCAGGGCCTCGTGGTAGGTGACGCCGTGCTCGGACATCTGGCTCAGGATGTAGTTGGTGGTGCCGTTGACGATGCCCATGACCCGCTCGACCGGCTCGCCGACCAGCGACTCGCGCAGCGGCCGGACCAGGGGGATGGCCCCGGCGACCGCGGCTTCGAAGAGCAGGTCCACGCCGGCGTCGGCCGCGGCCGCGTAGAGCTCGGCGCCGTGGTTGGCCAGCAGCTCCTTGTTGGCGGTCACCACCGGCTTGCCAGCCCCGAGGGCCCGCAGCACCAGCTCCCGGGCCGGCTCGATGCCACCGATGGTCTCGACGACCACGTCCACCTCGGGGTCGGCGACGACCGCCCCGGCGTCGGTGGTGAGCGTCGCGGGATCGACGCGGGGCCCTCGGTCCTTGGCGGTGGAGTGGACCGCGATGTGGCGGATGTGCAGCTCGATGCCCGTCCGGGCTGCGATCTCGGCCCGCTGGTCGTCGATCAGCTCGACCAGCGCACCCCCGACGTTGCCACACCCCAGCAAGCCCACCTGGATCCTCGTCGGCGACATGGGGTCACGGTACCCGGCCCGCCGGCCCCCGGCGCATGCGTCGGTCACGGCACCGGTCAGTAGAGCGCGTCCCCCTCCACCTGGTCGTCCCCGCGCACACCGGCGAAGGCCTCCGCCAGCCCGGCCCGCATCGCCACCACGTCGCTGGTGGCCACCACCATCCGGAACCCCATGTCGAGCCGCTTCCGCACCAGCGCCGGGGTCGCGTGGATACCGGGCACCACCCCGTGTCGCTCGCACGCGGACACGACGGTGCGGAGGGCGTCGACGAAACCGGGGTCGTCGTCGTTGTTGCCGGGGGGCAGGCCCATGGTGACCGACAGATCGGCCGGGCCCACGTAGACCGCGTCGATCCCGGGAACCTCCAGGATGTCGTCGAGGGCGGCCACGGCCTGCACCGTCTCGATCATGGGCACGCAGGCGACGGCCTCGTTGGCACCGTCGTAGTAGCCCTCTGCGCGGATCGCGGCCCGGGCCGGCCCGAAGCTGCGAGCCCCGGCAGGGGCGTAGCGGGACGCCCGAACCGCGGCCTCGGCCTCGGCGACGCTGTTGACCATCGGCACCACCACACCCATGGCCCCGGCGTCGAGCATCTTGCCGATGATGCCGGGCTCGTTCCAGGGCACCCGCACGATGGGCGTGCTGCCGCCGAGATCGATGGCCTGGAGCATGGGCACCGTGGTCAGGTAGTCGTTGAGCCCGTGCTGGTTGTCCACACAGACGAAGTCGAAACCGGCCCGGCCCATGATCTCGGCGCTGAACGAGCTGCCGATGGTGCACCAGCCACCCACTGCGGCCTCGCCCCGGGCCCACTTCTCCTTCAGTGCGTTCACGGCCACACCTTCCTCTCCCACCTCGCGTCAGCCCTCGTCGGTGACGAGCAGATCGTCGTAGGTCTCTCGGCGCACCACCCGGCGGGACTCGCCGTCGCGCACGAACACCACCGTCGGGCGCAGCACCTTGTTGTAGTTGGATCCCATCGAGTGCCCGTAGGCGCCGGTGACGGGCGTAGCCAGCAGGTCGCCGACGGCCAGGTCCTCGGGGACCCAGGCCTCGGGCACAAGCACGTCGCCCGACTCGCAGTGCTTGCCCACCACCCGCACCTGCCGGGGCCGCGGCGCGTCCGTTGCCCGGGGTAGGAAGGTCTCGTAGCCGCTGCCATAGAGGACCGGGCGGGGGTTGTCGCTCATGCCCCCGTCGACCGCCACGTAGGTCCGGATGCCGTCGATCTGCTTCACGGTGCCCACCCGGTAGACGGTGACCGCCGCGCCGGCGGCTATGGCCCGACCGGGCTCGGCCAGCACCCGGGCCGTCACCCCCGCCTCCCGGCAGGCGTCGAGGACCACCTTGGCCCAGGCCGGGATGGGGAGGGTCTCCTCGCCCTCGACGTAGCCCACCCCCAACCCGCCGCCGATGGAGAGCTCGTCGAGGCCCAGTGGGTTGCTGAAGGCTGCGAGCACCTGGGCGGCCCTGCGGAACGAGTCGAGGCGGAAGACCTGGGACCCGATGTGAGCATGGATTCCGCGCACGTCCATGGCCGGGGAGGCCACCGCCTTTGCCACTGCGTCCTCTGCGGCGCCGGTGCTGACAGTGAACCCGAACTTGGTGTCGTCGTGGCCCGTGGCCACGTACACGTGGGTGTGGGCCTCGACGCCCGGCGTGACCCGCAACAGCACCGGCGCCACCTGGCCGGTCTCGTGGTAGCGGCGCTCGATGCGCTCCATCTCGTCGAAGCTGTCCACCACCAACCGGCCCACGCCCGCGTCCAGGGCCATGGCGATCTCGACATCGGACTTGTTGTTCCCGTGCATCACCAGCCGGTCGGCCGGCACCCCGGCTGCCATCGCCACGTGGAGCTCACCGCCGGTGGCCACGTCGAGGTGCAGCCCCTCCTCGTGGGCCAGACGAGCCATGGCCCGGCACAGGAAGGCCTTGGTGGCATAGGCGACGCCTTCGCCGAAGGCCTCGAGCGCCTCCCGGCAGCGGGCTCGCAGGTGCTCCTCGTCGTAGACGAACAGCGGGGTGCCGTGCTCGGCGACCAGGTCGTCGATTCGGATCCCGGCGATGGCGAG
>JBFINV010000060.1:0-10216 GCA_041611015.1 Acidimicrobiales bacterium
AACGTCGACGACGCCACGGGAGAGACCCTGGCCCATGCCGTCGCCGCGCTGCTCGACGCCGGCGCCCACGATGCCTGGATCACCCCGATCGTGAAGAAGGGCCGACCGGCGCACACCGTGAGCGCGCTCGTGGACTCGGCGCTGTCGGAGCAGGTGGCCGCGACCATGGTCGAGGAGACCGGCACCCTCGGCATCCGAGGCCAGCGCCTCGAGCGCTGGCCCTCGGCCCGCAGTGTGGGCGAGGTGGACGTGGCCGGGCGCCGGGTCCGGGTGAAGGTCAGCGCGGGCCGGGTGAAGGTGGAGCACGACGACGCGGCCCGGGCCGCCCGCCACATCGGGATCCCGGTGCGGGAGGTGGTGTCGCTGGCGGAGGAGGCGTGGCGCCGCACCCAGGGCCCGGTCTTCAGCGGTCTGGGCGATGCAACCCGGTCGCCTCCGGAGACCGACGGTGACGACGGCCCCGACATCGCCTGAGCCGGGCCGCGCAGCCGACGCCGCCAGGACCGCTAGCGTGAGTTGCATGGCCGATGACCGCTTGTACTTCCGGCAGCTCCTCGCCGGGCGTGACGTGGCCAGCGGCGACCCGCTGGCTCGCCAGATGGTCAACTTCGTGTACCTCATCGGCGATCGGGACACCGGTGAGGCGGTCGCGGTGGACCCGGCCTATGACCCGCCCGGCATTCTCGACGTCCTCGCCGACGACGACATGACCCTCACCGGGGTCCTGGCCACCCACTACCACCCCGATCACGTGGGCGGCGACATGTTGGGCCTGTCCATCAGAGGCCTGGCCGAGCTGCTGGAGCTGGCCGACGTTCCGGTCCACGTGCAAGAGGACGAGGGCGACCTCGTCACCGAGGTCACGGGCGTGAGCGACGGCCACCTGGTCCGGCACCGCAGCGGCGACGCCGTCGCGGTGGGTTCGGTGGAGATCGAGCTCATCCACACTCCCGGGCACACGCCCGGCAGCCAGTGCTTCTTCGTCGACGGCCGGCTGGTCGCCGGCGACACCTTGTTCCTCGAGGGTTGCGGGCGCACCGACCTCCCCGGTGGCGATCCCCGCGAGATGTACGAGTCGTTGACCCAGCGACTGGCGCGGATTCCCGACGAGGCCATCTTGTATCCGGGCCATCTCTACGCCCCGCAGCCGTCCGCGTCGATGGGTGAGACCCGGGCTCGCAACTACGTCTTCGCCCCTCGGACTCCTGAGCAATGGCTGGCGATGTTCGGCCGTTGAGGGCCGGCGTGCTGACCGGCCCGGTGCGTCCGACCCAGGCTGGGTCGTCGGGGCGCTTGGCCTCAAGGCGCCCCGGACGCGTGCCGATCGGTTCGGAGACGACCGAGCGGACACGGGTCGAGGAGGGCGTCAATGACCGATGAGGTGAGCGAGGGCAGCGTCGAGCTGGATGCGTCCTTGGCGCGTCTCCGCAGCGAGCTGTCCCGCCTCGACGAATCGATCGGCCAGCTACGCGAAGAGGCCGACCGGCTCAACCACCAAGCGTCGTCGCGCTCCGGTCTCGACTCGGTGGAGCCCTGTCTGGATCACTCCGACGACGAGCTCGACGAGACCATGGCCGCCTTCGGTCGCCATGCGGCCAACGTGGTCGACGAGTTCGACCCTCGACCATTCGACCCCGACGAAGACCGCGAAGACGAGACCGCTGACGCTCCTGCGAGCCTCGAGCGGACCGCGCCGCGCGCTGACGACATCAGTGGCTCGGTGCTTGCGCCCGAACCGGTTGGCGGCCTCGCTGTCGAGCCCGACGCCGCGCCGGAACCGGTTGGGGGCCCTGCCGTCGAGCCTGACGCCGTCGAGCCCGGCGCCCTCGAACCGGCTGAGGCCGAGCCAGACCAGCCCTCGGCGACCGCCCCCGCCCCGGCCGCCCCGGCCGGGGCGTTCGACGCTCTGGCGGCGCCCCCCAGCGAGGAGCCCGATGCTGACGCGAAGCTACCGCCGGTCGACCTCGACATCCGGCCCGCTTGGCGAGTCGAGCCCCCCGAGGCTGCGCCGACCGAGGCTCAGGCGCCGGCACCCGAGCCCGTAACCGACGCTGGTCGGGACGCGGAGCCTGCCTTCGGGTTCCTGCCCGGTGATGCCGGTGGCCCGCCCACAGACGAGGAGAGCAGCGCCGGCGAGCCCCAGTCCTCCGCCGGCGCCGCTGCGTCCCAGGCCGACGAGAACGAAGCTGCGGCCCAGGCCGCCGAGGACGGACCAGCCGCCGACGCCGGCGCCGACGGCCTCGACGCCATAGCCAGCTCCGAGTCGACTGACGTGCCCCCCGACTGGGACCGTACCGACGCCGACGACGACGCCGCGTTCGACAAGTTCTTCCACGCTGACGTGGAACCCGAGCCGGCCCAACGCTGGCTCCTGAACGACTGAGTCCGAGCGCTGGGATCGGGTTCGACAGCGCTCGAGCGCGCCGGTGGTCGCCTGCGCGCCACCTGTTTTGCAGCTACCCTCTGGCTGAACGTTTCCTAGAGAGTGGGGACCCGATGGGTTTCATGGACAAGGTCAAAGCCTTCTTCAGCTCCGCCAAGGACAAGGCCGAGGATGCGGTGGACAAGGCCCAGGACGTGGCCGGCGACGTGGCGCACAAGGCCAAGGACGTCGTCGAAGACGTCAAGGAGAAGGTCTCGGGCGAATCTGCAGAGGCCGCCGATGCTGCCGAGGGCGCAGCTGCAGATGTCGAAGCGGCAGGGGACGCCGCCGAAGACAAGCTCGACGGCAACTGATCCGCCCTCAGGCGGACGGACAAGACCCGAACGAGGGGCCCGGGCTGGGCCTCTCGTTCGCGTTCGGGCCCGACCACTCCCCAGGCCGTCGATCCGATGATCGTGCTACCCCCCGAGCTCGAGGACTTCGTGGCCGAGCGTCACCTGGCCTCGCTCACCCTGGTCCGCCCCGATGGCAGACCCCACGTCACCCCGGTCGGGTTCAGCTGGGATCCCGACACCGACCTGGCCCGGGTCATCACCTGGGCCGGCGCGGTGAAGTCCCGGCTGCTCGAGACCCACGGCGCGCTGCGGGCCGCCCTGTGCCAGGTCGATGGCGGTCGCTGGTGCACCCTCGAGGGCAGTGCGGTGGTGACCGACGACCCGGCGAGGTGTCGTGAGGGCCTGATCCGCTATGCCGCTCGGTACTCGCCGCCAAAGGACCGGGGCCCCGATCGGCGGGTGATCGAGATTGCGGTGGAGCGGGTGCTGGGACGAGCCTGACCATCGGCGCGCTCGTCGGCATGGGTGATTTGGCCCAGGTCAGGCGACCTGGCCTAGAGTTGTCGCAGGCTGAGGTGGAGTAGGGCCCGACCGACGTCCGTCAGGAGACCTGACCCCATGCGCCCCTCGCCCGCCTCCCAACACCCCGGCCTCCTTCGTGCGATTTGAGGAGGTCGAAGGGCTCGTGGTGCGCCCCGCCCGAAACTTCGCCGAGCGCGATCGACTTCGGGCGCTGCAAGCCGAGATCTACGCCGAGCGGGGGTTCGTCAGCACCCCCGACGATCCGGCGCTCGACGACCGGTGGGTTCACCGATCGCTCTACCTGGGCGCCTTCCACCGCGGTGCGATCGTGGGCTCGGCCCGTTTGATTCCCTACACCGACGACTTCCACCTCTTCGACATCTTCAACATCGACCCGGAGTGGGAGCAGCGGCTGTCGGGCATGCGGCTGGACGAGACCGCCTTCGAGCTCTCGGCGCTGGCGGTGCGAAAGGACGCCCCCGGCGGTCGACACAGCGTCATCGCCGCCATCGGCCGCGCCGCGCTCCACTACGCGATCCAGACCGGACGCTACCTGGTCTTCGCAGGGGTGACGCCGGTGCTCGCCCGGATCCTCGGTGGCGCGCTCAGGCTCCCAACCGAGACCATCGGTCCCAAGATGCCCTACTTCGGGGCCGTCCGGATGCCCGTGCTGATCGACTTCCTGGCCTTCTTGAAGCAGGGCCGGGCCACCAGGAGCCCGGAGTGGATCTACGCGCTCCGTGGTCTCGAGATCGACCTCCGGGACACCGCGCTGCGCGACGCCGAGCAGCTGACCGCCACCCTGGAGCTCGGCGACCTCCCGCGGGCCATCTGACCCGGGTTTTCACCTTCCCAGAGGCCCTGCGGGAGCGACGCCGGGGCCGGGACGGCCGCCTCATGGTTGAGCCGCGGATGCCGATTGGATCCGATGAGGTTGCCGAGGTGGACAACCGTCCTCTTCGCCGGGCTCGCGGTCAGCGCGCTCGGGGTCGTTCTCGGCGCGATGGGCATCGCTCGCATCGTGGTGGTCCTGGGGTTCGTCTACATCACCACGAGACGGCTACGCGCCGACCGGGCCCTGACCCAGGGGCCGTGGCGGTTCGCGATCGTGGGTGGCAGCCTGGCCCTGATCCATGCCCTGGCCCGCTCGGTCCACGGAGCAATTGCCGACGAGCTGTACCCGTTCCCGAGCCCGGTCGAGCCGCTCGCGTACCTCGCCTACTTCTTCATGATCGCCGGCGGCTTGCGCATGGTCCGGGCCCGGACCACCGAGCGCCGCCGGGACGACACCACCGACGCCGCCATCCTCGCCGTCAGCATCGGCATGGTCCTCGTCAACTGGTTGTTCACCGCCTTCCTGCGCGACCCCTCGGTGCCGGTGCTGGACCGGACGCTGGTGGTCGCCTACCTGGCGTGCGTGGTCATCCACAGCGGGGTCGTGGCCCGCATCGCATTCGGGCCCGGTGAGCGGAACGCGGCGTACTACCTGCTGGCGGTGGGGACCGTGGCGATCGTCGTCAACGACGTGGTGCTCCGCGGCTTCATCACGGGCTGGAGCTGGGGGCTCGACGCAGCCCTCGTGATCGCCCCGGTGGCATTCGTGTTCACCGCGGCTGCGGTGAGCCACCCGGCGGTGGTCCACCTCACCGCTCGGCCCCGCTACGAGTACCGGCGGGTGCGTGGCCGCCGCCTCGGCATGCTTGCCGGCGCCCTACTGCTCGGCCCGACGATGCTGGTTCTGGGCAATCTCGGCACCATCCACATCGACCAGGTCGGCACCATCTGCGGCACCGCGGTCCTGGGCATGCTGGTGCTCCTGCGCATGACGGACCTGGTCCGGTCCAAGGAGAGCGCCGCCGACCGGGAGCGCAGCCTCCGCACGGTGGCCACCACCCTGGCCACGGTCAGCGACCGCGCCGGGGTGCTGCGGGCTGCTGTGATCGGGAGTCTCGAGATCACGCGGGCCGCGGCTCAGGCCAGGGTGTCGCTGTACCAGGCCGACACCAGCGGCGACCTGGTGCTCGTGGAGTCGGCCGGGTCGAAGACCCCGGGGGCGCTGCAGCGCATCCCGGCCCGGGTCCTGGCCCAGCTGGGGGTCTCGGTCAGCCTCGACGAGATCCGCACCTTCGAGAACATGGCCCCCATCGACGTGCCCGACTCGGGGCTGTCGTTCGTGAGCCTGGTCCCCTTCGGCGCTGCCAGCGGGGAGCGCTTGATGCTCGTCGCCACCCAGGAGACGGTGTTCACCCAGGAGCAGGTGGCCGCCTACGAGAGCTTCTCCGCGCAGGTGTCGTTGGCGCTCGAGAGCGTTCAGCTCCGGGAGCACATGCATCAGCGACGGAGCAACCGCCGCTTCAGGGCCCTGGTCGAGAACTCCTCGGACGTGGTGCTGGTGATCGGCGCGGACGAGACCGTCAGCTTCGCCAGCCCGACCGTCCGCCGCTTGCTCGGTCGAGAGGAGAGCGTCGTGCTGGGGCGTCCTCTCACCGACCTGGTGCACCGGCCGGACCAGGTCCACCTGCGCCGCTTGCTCGCCGCCCCCGCCAACCTGAGCGGCAATGGTTCCCCGGAGGAGGTCCGCCTCCTGCACGGCTCGGGTGAGCTGCGCTGGTTCGAGGTGGAGGCCCGGGACCTCACCAACGAGAACGAGGTCCAGGGGCTGGTCATCACCGCCCGGGACATCAGCGACCGCAAGCGGGCCGAGGCCCAGCTGCTCCGCTCGGAGGCCAGGTTCCGCCTCATGGTGCAGAACTCCTCCGACGTCGTGGCCATCGTCGACGAGGACAGCCTCATCACCTACGTGTCGCCGTCGATCGAGCGCATGCTCGGCTACACCCCGCCCGACATCCTGGGCCGGAACGTCTACGAGCTCCTGAGCATCACCGAGGCCGAGCGGCTGCGCGCCATCGAGGTCGCCGAGCTGAGCGGCACCCGGGTGGAGGTCCGGGTCCAGGGCCTCGACGGCCGGGTCCATGCGCTCGAGGTGGGCATCACCGACATGCGGGCCCAGCCCGAGGTCGACGGGATCGTGCTCAACATCCGCGACGTCACCGAGCGCAAGTCGCTCGAGGACGACCTGCGCCACCAGGCCCTCCACGACGATCTCACGGGCCTGGCCAACCGGGCCCTGTTCGCCGACCGGGTTCGGGCCGCGGTCAACTCCGGCAGCCGGGGCTCGGAGCTGGTGGCGGTGCTGTTCGTCGACCTCGACGACTTCAAGCTCATCAACGATTCGCTGGGCCACGTCGTCGGCGATCAGGTGCTGGTGGCAGTCGCCGATCGGATCCAACAGTGCCTCAGCCTGTCGGACCTGGCGGCCAGGTTGGGCGGCGACGAGTTCGCGGTGCTGCTCACCGCGGTTCATGCCGAGGCCGAGATCGTCGAGGTGGCCGACCGCATCCGCGAGGCGGTGGGGCGCCCCCTGAAGCTCGCCGACCACGAGTTCCGTTTGACGGCCAGCGTCGGGATCGCCATCGACCAGAACGGCGACCGCTCGGGCGAGGATCTCCTGCGCTCGGCGGACCTGGCCATGTACCAGGCCAAGCAGGACGGCAAGGACCGCCACGAGATCTTCGAGGACCAGATGGAGGTCATGGCCCACGCCGAGCTGGAGCTGAAGAACGCCCTCCTGCGAGCCATCGCCGAAAACGAGTTCGTGCTCCATTACCAGCCGATCGTGGACATGGCGACCAGCCAGATCGTGGGCGTCGAGGCCCTCATCCGCTGGGAGGACCCGAACCGGGGCATGGTGAGCCCGGCCTCGTTCATCCCCGTCGCCGAAGAGACCGGGCTTATCCGACCCATCGGGATGTGGGTGCTGGCCCAGGCGACCCACGACCTGGCCCGATGGCAGGCCATGGGCTTCGACCTGTACTGCAGCATCAACGTGTCCGGCCGCCAGCTGAGCGAGGAGGGCTTCGCCGACAGGTTCTCCGCCAAGATCGCGGCCTCCGGAGTCGACCCCCGCTCGATCGTGGTCGAGCTCACCGAGTCGGTCCTGGCCCACGAAGGGGTGAACGAGATCTTCCAGCGCTTCCACGAGCAGGGCTTGCGGCTGGCTCTCGACGACTTCGGCACCGGCTACTCGGCGTTCCAGTACCTCCAGACGTTCCACATCGACATCATCAAGATCGACCGGTCGTTCGTGCAGGCGATGAACACCGATGCCGACGCCGGCGTGGTGGAGGCCGTGCTCGACGTGTCTCGCCGGATCGGCGCCAAAACCGTCGCCGAGGGAATCGAGGACGCCACCGAGCACCAGTACCTCAAGCAGCTCGGGGTCGAGATGGGCCAGGGCTACTACTTCTCGCGTCCGGTGCCGATCGATCGGCTCGAGAGCCTGCTGCGCGACGAGCACGGCGCCGGGCTCCCGAGCGGAACCTTGAACTAGGGGCTCCCCCGAGCGTCGATCCCACCGAGGTGACGGCGGCTTAGCCTCGGGGTCGTGAAAGGCATCGCCGTACCCGAGCGCACCGAGGACTTCACCGCCGACCCGGTCGAGTTGTTCTTCGACCTGGTCTTCGTCTTCGCGTTCTCACAGATCGTCGGCCTGCTGGTCGACTCGCCCACGTGGGAGGCCTCGGGCGAGTCACTAGTGGTGTTCCTCCTGTTGTGGGTGGGGTGGTCCCAGCTCACCTGGTCCGGGAACCTGGTCTCGGGCAACAGCCGCATCGTCCGGGCCCTGTTCCTCGGGGCCACAGTGGCCGCGGTGCCGATGGCAGCCTCGGTGACCAGTGCGTTCGACGACGGCGGTCCGGTCTTCGCGATCTCGCTCGCCGTCATCATGGTCATGGGGTTGGGCCTGTTGACGTCGGGGTACGAGCCCGACAGCGCCGAGCTGGAAGCGGCCGTGCGCTATTCGTTCCCCACCCTGTTGGCGATGGCGATCCTGGTGGCGGGGTCCTTCGCCGACGACGCAGCCCGGGTGATCGTCTGGATCGCGGCGTTGGCGGTCTTCGTCGCCGGAACGGTCCGGGCCGGGAAGGGCGAATGGGTTGTGCGCAGCGGCCACTTCTCCGAGCGGCACGGGCTCATCATCATCGTGGCTCTGGGTGAGGTCATCGTCGCCATCGGGATCCCCGTCGTCCGATCGTTGCAGGGCGAAGGCTTTGCGGCGACCACCGTCGTGGCGCTGGTGGCGTCGGGTCTGTTTGCCGCGGTGCTGTGGTGGAGCTACTTCGACCGGGTGCAGCCGGCGCTCGAGCATCGGCTGGAGCTGCAACGAGGTCCGGACCGGGGTCGCTTCGCTCGAGACGTGTACACGTACATGCACGCGGCGATCGTCGGTGGGGTCATCCTCTCCGCTGTCGCGCTCGAGGAGATCACCTTGCACCCGAAGGACGAGCTGGCGCTGGCCTTCCGGGTGATGCTGGCCGTCGGTCTGGCGTTGTTCCTCGGCGGGGTGGCGCTCACGGTCGCTCGATCGTTCGGGGTGCTGGCACTGGAGCGAACCGCCTGCGTGGCCGCGATCGCCATCCTCGTGCTCGTCGCTCGATCCTGGGATGGAGTGGTGTTGCTCGTGGTCGTGGACCTGGCCTTGCTGGCCATGCTGGCCATCGAGCAGGTGCGTGTGGAGGGCGTGCGCTCCAGCGGGTGATCGCGCCCGTCTCGATCGGCCGGGGTCGCATCCGGGCCCAGGCCTGTGGCATCTGGATCTGTGAGAACAAATTCGCAGCGAATTTCTTCTCACAGATCCTTTAGTCACCTCGGGCCGGCGGCAGCGATGAGCTACTGGCCGTCGATGTGGGTGATGAGGTGGTCGTGGATGACGCCGAGGCCGACTCGTCCGCCGTGGGTGTGGAGTTGGCGGTGATGGAAGGCACACAACAGCACCAGGTCATCGACGCCGGCGTCGCGGCGGTACTCATAGTGGGTGGTGTGGTGGGCTTCGAGGTAGCCCGCGGCCTGACAGCCGGGGAAGCTGCAGGTGGGGTGGCGGGCTCGGAGCATGCGTCGCATCCATCCCGGTGGGTGCGGCTCTAGTCGGAGATCCAGGCGGGGCGGCCGGATCTGGAGATGACCCCCACTAGGGAGCGATCCAGGGGCGCCCTGGTGTCGGCGCTGTCGCCGCGGGCCAGGGGCCAGGAGGGCGTCGACGGCGCTGGCGGGTTGGCCGGTGTGGTGGAACAGCTGGTCTCGCTTGGCCCGCAGTGGCTGCTGGAGGACCGCGCCGTCGGCGGCGCCCAGGCTGCCGTCCACGCGCCAGCGCTGCCCGTCGGCCCGCAAGCTGAAGAAGTCGGGGCCGGGTTCGGGATCGTCGGTGACGCGGCGGTAGCGGGCACAGATCCGCTGCATCTGAGCTGCGGTCGCAGTGTGGTTGAGCTCCAAGAGGGCGTCGACGGTGTCGGGTTCGGCCACCTGGGCCACCTGGGCGGCCACCGCCAGGTTCAGCTCACCAGCACAGGCAGCATCAGCCAACGCCTGGTCGGTGACTCGCTCGCCACCGTGACCAGCCGCCGGGCCTCAGCAGGCACCAGACCGAGCTCGGAGGCCTGTGGGCCGGGCTGGGGGTTCCGCAGCCCCGCCCACCGGTTGAGCTTCTGCTCCCGGAGCACCGGGACGCCGCCCACCCCGCTTCGTCAGCCCCGGCGCCGAACGTCGGCCGACGCACGGTTCAACCGGATCTGTGAGAACAAATTCGCTGCGAATTTGTTCTCACAGATCCTGAAGGGGCACCGACTGCTGCTCCGCGGCTGCGCAGGCGCCCTCCGGTCCGACCGGCGAAGCCGGACCTGACCTCTGTCGGGCCCGATCGGGGGTCGGCCTCTCCAGCTCGCAGCTGCGCTGCTTCGCGCTCACACCCCTCGCCGACCACCCCATCCCTCCGTCGTCAGCCCCGGCGCCGGAGGCGCTGGCCGTCGCTCCGGCGGGGTGGGTTCAGGCGGTGGCAGCGGCGGTGGTCTGGGTCACGGTGCGGCTCAGACGGGTGGCCAGTTCTCGCATGGACTCGACCCCGGCGCGCACGAAGGCGCGGGTG
>JBFINV010000061.1:0-10084 GCA_041611015.1 Acidimicrobiales bacterium
GCGGCCGGGGCCCTGGTCAGACACATCCGCCCGCTGTGCCGGTGGGCCTGGCGGGAGCCGTGGAGCCGGCAGGCCTACCAGCGCTGGGACCTCACCGGCGGTGCCCGTAGCCGTTGGTGAGCCAGCTGGTGAGCCGGCTCAGCCCGGGTGGCACACCAGCTGTCCGGTCAGTGGTCCGTCGCCGCCCGCGATCCGTCGGACATCGTCGGCCCGCGACGCTGGCAGCCCCAGCCGTCGGGTGAGCGACGCCCAGGACCCGCCGCCGCGATGCGTGAGACACCTCACCTGCTCGAAGGGACGCTCGGCGGCCGGGCCGGCCGTCAGCGATCGGGCCACGTGCCGGGCGATGGCCTCGACGAGCGCGATGCCGGCGGCCTGGGTGGCATTGTGGTCCGACATGATGGTGATGGCGTAGCCGCCGCCGTCAGGATCGGCCACGAAGCCGGTCGACCCCACCCGCCACCCGTACCCCGTCATCGGATAGAAGCCGTTCTTGCTGACGGCGCGGAACCCGGCCGCCACCCCCGCAGAGATCCCCCACTGCTGTGCCGGGTGGACACCCGCCATGATCTCGTGGGCCACCTCGACCGACGACCACTTCAGCGGCCCGCGGCCGTCCAGGACCGCGAGGGTCACGGTGGTCCGGTCCCTGGCGGTGGACCAGGTGGCGCCGAATGCCTGGGCCTGGGTGGTGGCCGTGGCCCCGAGGCGCCGGTCCAGGGCGGTCATGCCGGCGACACCGCCCAGCTGGGACCAGATGGCGCCGGTCTCGGGGTTGAGCGACAGCTGCATCATGGCCTCGGCATTGCGCCGCTCGCGATCCGTGAGCGAGCGACCGGCTCGCTGGGCCTCCAGCAGCAGGCCGCCCAGGATCTCGACCTTGACCACGCTCGCCGTGGTGATGCGCAGGTCCGGACGCAGGCCGTACTCGCAGCCGGTGCGGGTGTCCACCACGTGGGCGCTGAACCGCTGGCCCGGAAAGCGGTCCCGCAGCCGTCGAGCGAAGGTCGGGCCGAACAGGTCTGCGCACCCGATCCAGGCGCAGTCCACGAGCTCCCCGTCGAGTCGTAGGCACGCGGTCTCGGAGACCGGTCCGGTCAGCTCGACCGTGAACCCCCAGGCGGTCTCACCGGGGGCCACGAGCTCGACGTCGAGTCGCCGCTGGCCGGCGAGGCCCTCGGTCGTGTCCCCGCCGACGACGATCGCCACCGGGCGCGGGGCGTCGGCCAGGACCCAGCCGGCGATGGTGGCGTCGCTGGACGAGCCGCCCGCCCGGTCGATCCGGCCTGACCCCGCCAGCGGTGTGGCCTGGCCCGTCCCGGCGGTAGCCGCAGCCCGGAGAGGGGAGGCCGGCGCCGCCCCTTCCGATGCCGGCCCCGATCCGACGGACAGCAACACTGCCGCCGCACAGGCCACCAGCACGACCACAGCCGCCGCCACCGTGCCCCCGGGGCGGCGCCGCGGCGGCATCAGCGCCAGGGCCGATGCCGGGGAGCCGCGGGCTTCATGCCAGGACCGCCTCGACCAGCCGCGCCAGGTCCGGCGCGACCTGATCGGCGGGCGGCCGCACCGGCAGGTCCTCGGCCGCGGTCGCCCCGCTCAGCACCAGCGCGAACTCGTACCCCAGCGCCAGGGCCAGCTCGCCGTCGGTGTCGGGCCGGTCCCCCACCACCACCCCGGAAGGTCCCAGCCGCTCCTTCAGCAGCCCCACCACCGGCGCATGCGGCTTGCCGGCGATCACGGCCTTCTGGCCGGACGCCACCTCGATGGCGGCGACGATGGCTCCGGCCCCCGGGACCAGGCCCCGCGGCGTGGGGTAGGTCGGGTCGGCGTTGGTGGCGAGGAGGCGGGCCCCGGCGCGCACGGCCAGGGACGCCCGCTCGAGGTCCTCGTAGTCGAAGCTCGGGTCCATGCCCACGACCACCACGTCGGCCGGGCCCGCCTCGACCACCTCGACTCCCCGGGCCTCCAAGGCCTCGTTCACGCCCGGCCCGCCCACCACCAGGGCCCGCTCACCGGGCTCGCAGCAACGGGCTGCGGCCATCGACGACGTCACCACCCGCCCGGCACCGTCGATCCCGTGCCGGGCCAGCTTGGCCTCCTGCTCGGCCACCCTCAGGCGCGACATGTTGGTCACGTACGCCAGCTCCGCGCCGGCGTCGGTCAGCACCCGGCAGGCCCGAGCCGCGCCGGGGATGGGGGTGTCGGCGAGCCACACCACCCCGTCGAGGTCCAGCACCCAGCCACCCAGCGGCGCCAGGGAGCGCCGCTTCAGGTCACGGTCCAGGTCGGCTGCGAGTGGAGCAGGGCCTCGAGGTCGCCGGGGCCCTTCTGGTCCTGGGCCACCGCGAGCTGCTGGCTGGCGACGGTGGCGTACTCGGGCCGTGGCACCGCCCGGAACACGCCGATGGGCGTGGGCTCGTAGGGGCCATTGGACAGCCGGGACAGCGCGAACGCCAAGCTGGGGTCCTCGCGGGTCTCGTCGTGGACCAGCAGCGCGTCGGCACCGACCTCGGCCACCGACACCACCTCGGCGGAGCCCGCCGCGTTGCTGATGACCCCCCACTCGCCGTCGGCTCCGAAGCGGATCTGTTCACCGTGGCGGAGATCGATGAGCATCGAGTCCCGGCGGTCCTTCTTGGTGATCATGTCGAAGGCACCGTCGTTGAAGACGTTGCAGTTCTGGAAGATCTCGACGAAGGCCGACCCCCGGTGATCGTGGGCCCGGCGGAACGTCTCCTGCATGTGCTTGCGGTCCATGTCGTGGGTGCGGGCCACGAAGGTGGCCTCGGCTCCCAGCGCCAGACTGATGGGGTTGAAGGGCTCGTCGACCGAGCCCATCGGGGTGCTCTTGGTGATCTTGCCCACCTCCGAGGTGGGCGAGTACTGACCCTTGGTGAGACCGTAGATCTGGTTGTTGAACAACAGGATCGTCATGTCGATGTTGCGGCGCATGGCATGGATCAGGTGGTTCCCACCGATCGAGAGCATGTCGCCATCGCCACCGACCACCCAGACGTCGAGCTCGGGTCGGGCCATGGCCAACCCCGTGGCCACCGCCGGGGCTCGGCCGTGGATGGCGTGCATCCCGTAGGTGTTCAGGTAGTAGGGGAACCGGGCCGCACAACCGATGCCGGAGACGAACACGGTGTTCTCGGGCCGGACGTCCATCTCCGGGAGCAGCAGCTGCATCGCGGTGAGGATGGAGTAGTCGCCGCACCCGGGACACCAACGCGGCTCCTGATCGCTGGTCCAATCGGCCTTGGTGGTGGTCCCACCCTCTGCCATCGTGGTCTCCTGGTTGCTCGTCATGGTGCTCAGCCCGCCGCGTCGATGATCACGTCGTAGAGCTCGCCCGCAGTGAACGGCTGGCCTTGCACCTTGGTGACCGACTCCACGTCGACCAGGTACTCGGCCCGGACCAGGCGGGACAGCTGGCCCATGTTCATCTCCGGGCAGATCACCCGCTGATAGCGCCCGAGGACTTCGCCGAGGTCGCGGGGGAAGGGGTTGATGTGGACCAGGTGGGCGTGGGCCACCTTGTACCCGGCGGCCCGGGCCCGCTTGACGGCGCTGGCGATCGAGCCCCAGGTCGACCCCCACCCCAGCATGAGCAGGTCTGCATCGAGATCGCCGCTCACCCACGTGGGGTCGATGTCGTCGCCGACGGCGTCCACCTTGGCCGCCCGGATGTCGGTCATGTGTTGGTGGTTGGCGGGCTCATAGGAGATGTTGCCGCTGCCGTCCTCCTTCTCGATACCGCCGATGCGGTGCATGAGCCCCGGGGTCCCGGGTACGGCCCAGTCCCGGGCCAGGGTCCGGGGGTCGCGCCGATACGGCCAGAAGTGCTGGTTGCCGTCCTCGTCGGTGTGGTTGGGCTCGGTGGCGAACTCGGTGGAGATGTCGGGCAGTGTGCTCACGTCGGGCAGGCTCCACGGTTCGGAGCCGTTGGCCAGGTACCCGTCAGAGAGCAGCATGACCGGCGTCCGGTATTTCAGTGCGATCCGGGCTGCTTCGATGGCCACGAAGAAGCAGTGCGACGGGCTGTAGGCAGCGATCACCGGAAGGGGCGACTCGCCGTGGCGGCCATACATCGCCATCAGCAGATCCTACGCCTCGGTCTTGGTGGGGAGACCCGTCGAGGGCCCACCGCGCTGGATGTCGATCACGATGAGGGGCAGCTCCAGGCTGATGGCGAGACCGATGGCCTCGCCCTTGAGCGCGACCCCTGGCCCGCTGGTGGTGGTGATCGCCAGATGGCCGCCGAATGCCGCGCCAACCGCCGAGGACACCGCTGCGATCTCGTCCTCGGCCTGGAAGGTGCGTACCCCGAAGTTCTTGTGCTTCGACAGCTCGTGGAGGATGTCCGAGGCCGGGGTGATCGGGTAGGACCCGAGGAAAATCGGGAGCTGGGCCTTCTGGCTGGCTGCGACCAGCCCCCAGGACAGGGCCACGTTGCCCTGGATGTTGGTGTAGGTGCCCGGCGCCAGCTTCGCTGGCTTGACCTCGTAGGCCGAGCCGAACATCTCGGTGGTCTCGCCGAAGGCGTGCCCGGCCTTGAACGCGGCGGTGTTGGCCTCGGCCACGTGCGGCAGCTTGGCGAACTTGGCTCGGACCCACTCGAGGGTGGGTTCGACCGGGCGCTGGTAGAGCCATGACAGCAGACCGAGCGCGAAGAAGTTCTTGGAGCGCTCGGCGTCGCGGGGCTTGACCCCCTCGATGTCCCTGCAGACCTCCTTGGTCAGCGAGGTCATGGGCACCTCGTAGACCGTGTAGTTGTCGAGGTCGTTGCCTTCCAGCGGGTTGTGGTCGTAGCCGGCCTTGACGAGGTTGCGTTCCTCGAAGGTGTCGGTGTTGACGATGATGGTGCCGCCGACCTCGACCCGGGGCAGTTCCTTCTTCAGCGCCGCCGGGTTCATCGCCACCAACACGTTCGGTGAGTCGCCGGGGGTGGTGATGTCGTGGTCCGAGACCTGTACCTGGAACGCCGAGACCCCGGCGAGGGTGCCCTGAGGAGCCCGGATCTCGGCGGGGAACTCGGGCAGCGTGGCCAGGTCGTTCCCGAACAGGGCGCTGGCGCTCGTGAAACGCTCACCGGTGAGCTGCATCCCGTCACCGGAGTCGCCGGCGAAGCGAACGACGATGCGGTCGAGCTCGTGGGTCTCGGGGCGAGCGGCGGTGTCGGTCACAGGGAATCCCCCTTGATTCCTCGGGCCAGAGGTGCGCCACCGAATGTACCGCCGGAGCCCCGCTTCCGCGGCAATGCCCGACGGTTTCGGGACACGGGTCCCCCGAAGGGCTGGCCCCGGCCGGCCCGTCACCCGGGACCCCGCCCGGCCCTGCCCGTCTCGGCGATCGACCCCTATCCTGAAGCCAGTGGAGACGCCGCGCCGCTGGCATGGGCGCGTGACCGTCAGACCCCGAGACCGGAGTACGCGCTCATGAACCAACAGCAGCTGGCCAGGATCGACAACCACGGCTTCATCGCCGCGCTCGACCAGAGCGGTGGCAGCACCCCCAAGGCCCTGGCGAATTACGGCATCGGCGAGGACGCCTACGAGGGTGAGGACCAGATGTTCGACCGCATCCACGAGATGCGGACCCGGATCATCACCAGCCCGAGCTTCGACGGCGACCGGATCATGGGCGCCATCTTGTTCGAGAACACCATGGACCGCGAGATCGAGGGCCGGGGGTCGGCCGACTACCTGTGGTCGGTGAAGGGGATCGTCCCGTTCCTGAAGGTGGACAAGGGCCTCGCCGAGGAAGCCGACGGCTGCCAGGTCATGAAGCCCATCGACGGGCTCGACGAGCTGCTGTCCCGGGCGGTGGACAAGGGCCTGTTCGGCACCAAGATGCGATCGGTCATCAAGCTGGCGAACCCCGGCGGCGTCGATGCCGTCGTGGATCAGCAGTTCGCCATCGCCGAACGGATCCTGGCCGCGGGGCTGGTCCCCATCATCGAGCCCGAGGTCGACATCCACAGCCCCGAGAAGGCCGAGGCCGAGGTTCTGCTGAAGGCCGCGATCCTGCGCAACCTGGCCGAGCTCGGTGACGACCAGCAGATCATGCTCAAGCTCACCCTGCCGAGCGAGGACAACTTCTATGCCGAGCTCGTCAACCACCCGAAGGTCCTGAAGGTGGTGGCCCTGTCCGGCGGCTACAGCCGGGCCGAGGCCAACGCCATCCTGGCGCGCAACCACGGGGTGGTGGCCAGCTTCTCCCGGGCCCTGACCGAGGGCCTCAGCGCTCAACAGAGCGACGAAGAGTTCGACGCCACCCTGGACGAGTCCATCGCCAGCATCTTCGAGGCGTCCAAGACCTGACCCGGCGAGACCTGACCACCGCGAGCGGCCCCGCCGAGCCCGTGAGGTCAGGGCTCCACCAGTGCCGCCGCCGCGGCCCGGATATCGCTGGCTCGGGCCCGCCGACTCGCCAGAGCGGCGCGCTCGGCCAGGACCTCGGTGGCGCTGACCGTGGCCCCGGCCCCGCTGCGGTAGAAGCGGCGCCGGACAGAACCGACGACGACAACCTCCTGGCCGGCGGTGATCCTGGTGACCGACAGCGGCGGGTCGAACCACACCACCGGGGCGCTCTGTTTGGCGCCCGGCTCCCCGGTGGTGACCTCCCAGGTCAACAGCCGGCTCCCCGAGGCCAGCTGGCGCTGGCGGGGCTCGCTCGACAGCACTCCCTGCAACACGACGACGTTCATTGCTCCTCCCTGGCGCCCGAGCCCGGGCGTGGGCACAGTGAGGGGGAAGCTGGACCCCACCGTAGACGTCGGCTGTGACAGGCGGTCCCGATCAGCGCAGGTTGGCCAGGCGGCGCTCGGCATCCACGAAATCGGGATCGGTGCTCACCACCCAGTCGAACAGGGCCCGGGCCCGGGGCAGGTCACCGGAGCGCTCGTAGAGATCAGCGAGGGCATAGGCCCGGCGGAGGTGGTGATCCCGGGGCCGGGGTGGGCGCTTCCAGCCCTTCTCCAGCAGCTTCACCGCAGCGCGTACCTCGCCCTGGTCGGCGAGCGCACCAGCCATCACGATCCGGCCCTCTTCGACCAGGTGGGCCCCCGGCGAGACCTCCGCCAGCTCCCGCCACAGGGCCTCCACGTCGGCCCATCGGCCCAGCGCCCGGTAGCAGTCGGCGAGCACCGGGTTCTGCTCGGTCGACGCCGCCAGCACCCGGAACTCCTCGAGCTGCTTGGCGGCCGCCCGGTAGCGGCCCAGACGGTAGAGCGTGAGCCCGTACAGCTCTCGCACCTCGGCGACGGTCGGCACCAGCTCCGCGAGACGCCGGAGGATCTTGGCGGCTTCGTCGAAGCGCTCGGCCTCGAACGCCCGCGCTGCGGACCGCAGCTGTTGCAGCTGCTTCTTGGCCTCGTCGGCGCCGAGGAGACGGTGGAGGGCTTCGGTCTCGTCCTCCTGCCGCGCCGGGGCCGCAGGCAGGGGCGCTCGATCGAGCGGGCGAGGCGACCTCGGCTTCGGCGCCGAGGTGCGAGCCGCGCCCGTGTTGGCTCGCTCGACGGCGATGCGGGCCTCGTCCCGGAGCTCCTCGCTCCGCTGCGCTCGCCGGGCCCGACGGGCCTCGCGCTCGGCCTGCGCAGCGTCGCCATCAGGGTCGTCACGGGCGCGGTCGAGAGCTCCGTCGCTCCGCTCGCGGCGCCCGTCCTCGGTGGCCCGCAGGGCGCCCTTCCGCGCCAGGCCGCCCCACTCACGTCTGCCCGGTATCGCCTCGTCCCGGTCGCGTCTGGCGCGCTTGCCCGCGTACTTCCGTGGCGGGCCACCCTCGGGGCCCCGAGCCCCCCGCCCGGCTTTCGAGCCTGCCTTCGGGCCGCGCTCGGCCCCCTTGGTCCGGCGGGCCCGGCCGCTGCCGGGACGGTTGTCCGAGGGAGCCATGACGAATCGAGCCTACCGGCGACCCGTCGCGGGCCCGTGCCTGCCTGGCATGATCCCCGGCCGGCTGCCGAACGCTCATCTCGGGCGAGTAGCGTCCGACTGGATGCAGGCCCCTCGATGGGGGTCAGCGAGGAGGCATCGTGTCCGCGCCGCCAGTGTTCGTCGTCTGCTCGGAGCGCTCGGGCTCGACCATGTTCTGGCAGATGCTGGACCATCATCCCGACATCTGCTTCGTGAACCAGGGAGAGTTCGACTACGCCGTGGCGATGGTGGGCGACGACGGCACCAGGCCGACGGCCCGACAGTTCCTGAACTGGGCCGGCGCCGACTTCGAGTACGTGCTCTCGGGATATCGCTGGGACCACTCCCGCTCTTTCGACGCCAACGTCCACGCGTGGCTGCACTCGGCGATCGACGACACGAGCACCCGGCCAGCCGCGGTCGTGCACCACCACGCCCACCGCCTGCCGCTCGTGTTCGATCGGGCTCAGTACATACATCTGGTTCGCGACGGACGCCACGTGGCCGAGTCGTGCGTGCGTCTCGGCTGGGACCACGACCTGTGGCACGCGGCCGAGCGCTGGATCGCTGCCGAGACCGAGGTGGAGAGGCTCCGAGAACGGGTCGGGGCCGGCGCCATGATCGACGTCCGCTACGAGGACCTGGTGTCGGACCCCGTCGGGGTCCTGACCGACGTATGTGAGTTCCTAAACGTCGATCCGGCAGCCGAGGAGATGCTCGACTACAGCAACCGCGACAGCGATTACGAGGCGCCCAACGGAGAGCAGCTCGACCGCTGGCGGACCTGGCCCGACGAGGACATCCGCCTCGTGGAGGGGCGCATCGGCGACCTCCTCCGATCCCGGGGCTACAAGCTGAGCGGCCTGCCGCCGTCGATCCCGTCGGTGTGGCGTCTTCGGCGGATGCGCTTCGTCGGCCGGCTACGCGGCATCCAGCGGCGGATCAAGCTCCACGGCGTGCTCTCGGTGGCCGCCGAGTTCCTCGGTGGTCGCCTGGGACTGGTTGCGATCAAGCGTTGGGGTAGCGTCCGGCGCATCGAGGTGAGCGATCAGGAACGAAAGCGGACCTCGCACGACGACTTCGACGGCGCCGGCTCGTCGCCCGAACCGGCCGATTGAGCGGGATCGGGCCGCTCAGGTCCCCTGGACCACCCCGCCGGCGGGAGCCGGTGCGCTGGAACGCCGGCGTGGGGAGTCGCTCGTGGTCCACAGCCGGTCCTTGAGCCGCAGGGCGGGCTCTTCCACCAGCCGGTACGAGATCTCGGCCAGGGCGATGGACAGGGCGAGCGGGACCACGACCCGGCCCGCCAGCTCGAGGCGCTCCCACCAGACGCCGATCGGATAGTGCCAGAGGTAGAGCGCGTAGGATCGCTTGCCCAGGTAGATCAGCGCCCTGTTGGTGAGCAGGACCGACCACCACCTCCCCTCCGCGAACACCACGCCGGCCACCACGATGGTGGCGGCCACGGTCACGAGCACCAGGCCCCCCCCGAGCAGGTACCAGTTCCGGTCGGCTGCCAGGAGCACGACCGCGACCAGGACGATCGCCGAGATCCCCAGTGCCAGCCTGAACGTGGGCTGCTGGGCGGTGCGGGCGTCGAAGCGGCCCGAGACGAAGAGCTGTGCCAGGACTGCGCCGGCGAGCAGTTGGTGGGCCCGGGCGTCGGTACCGAAGTAGAGGTGATCTGCGTTGTCGATCCAGAGGGGCATCGAGGCCGAGGACACCAGCAGCACCGACGCGACGGCGATGAAAGGCCCGGGCCAGCGGCCGAGACGCCACAACAGGACCAGCGCAGGCGGCCACACCAGGTAGAACTGCTCCTCGACCGCGAGGGACCAGAGGTGGCCGATTCCCCACACCCGTTCCCCGCCCACGGTGGCCACCCAGTTGAGGGAGTAGGTCAAGACGTAGAACATGTTGTCGAGCAGCAGCGGAGCCGCCCGAGGTCCGGTGAAGTCGTGGTCATCGAAGGCCACGACCACGATCGAGAAGCCGAAGAACATGGCCACGAACGCGGGGAGCAGGCGAAGCGCGCGGCGCACGTAGAACCGGCGCAGGTCGACCGAGCCGGTGGTCCTGAGCTCGTAGAGCAGCAGGTATGTGATCAAGAACCCGCTCAGGACGAAGAAGACGTCGACGCCGATCGCCCCACCGGGGAACATCACCGA
>JBFINV010000062.1:0-9988 GCA_041611015.1 Acidimicrobiales bacterium
CGGTCCGGTCGACGAGCTGCTCGAGAACCCGGGCGATGCGCGCACCGCCGCAGCCCTGGGGATCGACACCGTCTGGCGACCACCCAGGACCCCTGACGGCGACCTCGCCACACCGTGGGGTCCGATCCCTGCGCCCTCTGGGGGAGGGGAGCCCTACCTCCTGCTCCGGCCCCAGTCGGTCCGGCTGCGCGACGAGGGCGTGCCCGCCACCGTCGAGCGCAGCCGCTACCGGGCGGGGGACTGGCTGGTCACCTGCCGCCTCGTCGAGGAGCCGCTGTCGGTCGTGGCTGCCAGCCGGGAGCGGGTGCCGGAGGGGGCCCGGGTCCACCTCGTCGCCGATCTGGCGCAGGCATCGCTGCTGTCCCCCTGACCCCGCTTCGCCCCCGACAATCTGTGAGAAGAAGTTCGCGCCGATTTCTTCTCACAGATCGGGGGATGGGCCGCCTGATCACCTGCTATCGCCGGAAATACACGTTCTGTCAAGTTATCGGAACGACCAGGTCCTGCCGCACCTAGGATTCTGTCAAGTTATCGGAACGACCAGGTCCTGCCGCACCTAGGATTCTGTCGAGTTATCTCGGAACGACCAGGTCCTGCCGCACTTAGGATGCCCGGGTGAGCCTCGAATGGGAGCAGGTCGTGGTCGATGCCCAGGATCCTGTGGCGCTCGGCCGGTGGTGGGTCGATGCCCTCGGCTGGGTCATCGTGAACGACGACGCGGACGCGTTCGAGATCCGGGAGACGGTTGACCGCTTGCCGGGGATGCTCTTCGAGCCCGTCGGCGAGAGCAAACGACAGAAGAACCGACTCCATCTCGATTTCCGGCCCGACGATCAGGACGCCGAGGTTCGGCGGCTGATCGATCTCGGAGCCTCGCGCGTCGACGTGGGACAGGGCGACGTCTCCTGGGTCGTGTTGTCCGACCCCGAAGGCAACGAGTTCTGCGTGCTCGCGTCGCACCAGTAGGCCTCGTCGCGCCCGCAACCCGGCACGGAGCCCCCGCTCCGGGAGTGTTGCGGTCGTGTCGGGCCGGGCGCGTACGCGACGAGCGAGTCACGAAGCAGTGACGATCCGGTGTCGATGCGCGGATCACGGAAACATTCGGGCCCCGCCGGGCGTCTGACCAGTATCAGGTCGGATGTGCCTGGCGGATGTGCCTGGAGGGACACCAACATGACCCACCTGCGAGGACTCGTGTTGCTGGCCGCCCTCGGCGGCGGGCTCTTCTTCTACGTGCAGTACCTGCTCGGCTGACGAACCGGGCACGGCGAGCCCGCGCGACGCCTCCACGCAGGCGCGCGGCCCCGGGTGGCCCAGCGAGCCGGCACTAACCTGCCGCTCGTGCGCTTCACGCTGCGTCAGGGCAGCGACCCCATCGCCGAGGCCGACGGCACCTTGCTGCGTGCCATCGGCCTCCCCTCGGGTGGTGTCGTGCGTGTCGGCAGGACCCACGTGCACGTGCGCCCCGCCGAGATCCGGGGCGCGGCCCTCGAGCTGGGGCCCCTGGCCGTCCAGAACAGCGGCCTGGCGCTCGGCTCTTCAGCCGACGTGGTCCGGGCGCTCCCGGCGACGGCCCTGCGCGTGCAGGTCGACACCGTGCCCTTCGCTGGCCGGGAGCTGGTCACCGCGCTCAACGGTCGGGTCCTCACCGCCGGCGACCGGATATCGGTCGAGCACGATGGCACGGTCCACCTGCTGACCGTCCTCGAGACCGACCCAGCGGGCCCGGTTCTCGTGGGGGCGCCCACCCGTTTCGGGACCAGCGCCGACGACGCCGGCCCGGTGGAACAGACCGCGAGCGCCACCGCGCAGGCGCTCCTCGCCGGGCTCGATGCGCACATCGACGTGCTGACCGGGTGGTTCTCGCTGCTGGCCACCGATCGGGAGCTGGAAGCGGTGTGGGGCCTGCCCGCGGTGGCTGGCGTCGTGCTCGAGGGTCCGCTGGGATGCGGCAAGGCCGAGCTGGTCGACGAAGCCGCCCGGCGGGCCGGCACCGTGGTTGAGCACGTCGACACCTCGCTGGTGTTCAAGCCCGACAAGCTGCTGTCGCTCCTGTCCGCGGCGGTCAACGACCGCACTGAGCCACGGGTCATCTTCGTCGACAGGATCGAGGCCGTGGTCGGCGGCAGCAGCATCACCACCTTCCGCACCCAGGCCCTCGCCATCCTGCGGTGGTTCCTCGACACCGTGGCCAACCAACCCGCCGTGGCCTGCGTCGTCGGCGTGGAGAGCCTGGCGGAGATGGATCCAGCCATCGCCACGACTCCCCTGCTGCCTCGCTCGTTGACGATCCCCCCGCCGGATCTGCGCCGCCGCCAGCTGCTGCTCGACGCCGCGCTCTCGTCGGTGCCCCGGGCCGAGCTGGACACCGCCCGCCTGGCCGCGTTGTCGTCGGGGTTCTCGGGCGCCGACATCATGGCTGCGGTGCTCCATGCCTCGGCCGCGGTGGCGGCGACGGGCGGCGAGCTCACCACCGACCACGTGGCCGCGGCGATCCGCGACACCCCGCCATCGCTGGGCTCGGTTCCGATGGGCCAGGTGACCGACTTCGGCTTCGAGAAGGTCGCCAACCTCGACCAGGTGAAGCAGCGGCTGGTCGAGGCCGTGGTGTGGCCCATGCAGGACCCCGGGCGGTTCGCTCGCATGGGCATCGACCCACCACGGGGCATCCTGCTCCACGGCCCGCCGGGGACCGGGAAGACGTTCGTGGTGAAGGCCCTGGCCCACGAGGCCGGGGCGGCGTTCTTCTCGGTGAAGGGCGCCGAGCTGCTGGACAAGTTCGTCGGTGAGTCCGAGCGAGGGGTGCGAGACGTCTTCAGCCGGGCCCGGGCGGCGTCGCCGGCGATCGTGTTCTTCGACGAGTTCGACGCCCTGGCGCCGGTCCGCGGCAAGTCGACCAACACCGTCACCGACTCGGTGGTGGCTGCGCTGCTCACCGAGATCGACGGGGTGGCTGATCGGGGCCGGGTGTCGGTGATCGCAGCCACCAACCGCAAGGACCTTATCGACCCGGCCCTGCTGCGCGCCGGGCGTTTCGAGACCCACCTGCTGCTCGATCTGCCGGGTCCAGACGCCCGGCTGGCGCTGCTCGAGATATCGGACGTCCCCCTGGCCGACGACGTGGATCGCCGCCGCCTGGCCGCCCGCACCGAGGGCCTGTCGTTCGCCGACCTGACCGGCCTGCTCAGGGAGGCGGCGCTGGTGGCGCTGCGCTCGGACGACCAGGCCATGATCGTCACGAACGACCACCTGGAACAGGCCCTCGCCCAGTTCGCAGCGGACCGCCGCGACGCCACTCCCTGACCGCCAGGCCGGGGTTGCGAACACGTGTTCGATGCCCTACCGTCAGGGAGATGGTCACCGCGTGTCCTCCGGCTGCGAGCTGGCAGAGCACCCTGTTCGGCACCGGGCCACCTCGACTCCAGGACCTCTCCGGGCTCGACCGGATCGAGCTAGACGCCCAGTGCTGGATCGACCTCGGGCGCGCCGTCGTGCACGGCAGCGACGAGCTGTTCTCGACCCTGCACCGGACCCTGCCCTGGGAAGCGCAGGAGCGGCCCATGTACGACCGCATCGTGGCGGTGCCTCGGCTCACCGCCCACCTCGACCTCGCCGATACCCGCTTCCCGCCGGTGGTGACCGACATCGCCCAGGCCCTCTCCGACCGCTACGAGCTGCCCTTCGAGCACGTGGGCGCCAACCTGTATCGCGACGGCGAGGACTCGGTCGCCTGGCACGGGGACCGCATCCGGTTCCGCCTGGCCGAGCCCGTGATCGCGATCTTGTCGCTGGGCGGGTCCCGGGTGTTCCGGCTCCGGCCCCGGGGCGGCGGACCGGGCCGCTCCATCAGCCTCCACGGCGGCGACATGCTGGTGATGGGCGGAGCTTGCCAGCACCGCTGGGAGCACTGCGTGCCCAAGGTCCGTTCGGCGCCGCCCCGCATGAGCCTCACGTTCCGCCACGAGCGCGATCCCGAGGCCGCGAGTCCCGATGGCTGAGGCCGATGACCCAGCTGGCGAGGTTTCGGTCTGATCGGCCCATGTGAAGTGGGGGCCAGGGTGCCGATCGGGTGGCGAGAGACGATGGACGACCCCTCCCCTCCCCTGCTGCATGCCATCGAGCCGATGCGCTTCGAGGTGCCCGTTCGGTGGCGGGCCAGCGTCGAATGCCGCATCGAGCCGGACGGGATCACCTGGGACGGCGTCTGCCTGCCGTTCGCCCGGATCAACTCGGTCGCCTACGCCACCCGGTCCCATCCGGTGAACCTGGTCCAGTCCCAGGTCTCCCGACGCATCCGGCTCGAGGCCGGGGCCGGGGTGATCGACGTGAACCTGGGGCACCGGCCCTTCGGCCCTCGCGTCGACGACGCCCACCGCTTCGCCCACGACACCATCGTGGCCACGGTCCACGACGCCGTCGAGCCCCGGCTGCGAGCCGAGGCCCTGCGCCGGATGGCCGCTGGCGAACCGGTCGCCATCGGACCGCTCACCCTCACCCACGCGGGGCTGACCCATGGCGACCACCACGCCATCCGCCCGGTTGCCTGGGAGCGGTTGCCGGTGGCGCTGCTGGAGGGCACCCAGGTGGTGGTCCGGGCCACGGTGGGCAGCGCTGAGCAGCCGTGGACGTTGGATCAGCTCACACCCAACGCGGTCCTGCTGCCGGAGCTGCTCGAAGAAGCAGCCCAGGCCTTCTCGTAAGACCACCAGTCGGGTCCGGGCCCCGCCGACCCGCTTGGCTACAGTCCCGCCCATGAGCCTCCTCGGCAACCGGGTCCTTCGTACCGAGGACCCCCGTTTCCTCCGGGGCACCAGCAGCTACGTGGGCGACCTGGACCTGCCCGGCGCGGCCCACCTGGTCTTCGTCCGATCGCCGATGGCCCACGCAGAGATCACCGGCATCGACACCGGCGCCGCCTCGAGGGCGCCGGGCGTCCTCTCGGTGCTGACCGCAGCCGACCTCGGCGAGCCCCGACTGGAGCCGAACATCTCGGTCGACGCCCTGGCTGGCCAGCCGGTGCTCGCGGTGGATCGGGTTCGGTTCGTCGGTGAGCCGGTCGTCGCGATCGTTGCCGAGACCCTGACCCAGGCAATCGACGGCGCGGAGCAGGTCCTCGTCGACTACGAGCCCTTGCCGGTGGCGGCGGACATCGACACCGCGCTCGAGGACGAGGTGGTGCTGTTCGAGACGATCGGCACCAACGTCGTCAGCCAACGAGGGCCGAAGGCCGAGGTCGACTTCTCCGGTTGCGAGGTGGTGATCGAGCACGAAGTCGTGAACCAGCGGATGGCGGCCGCACCCATCGAGCCCCGGGTGGGGGCCGCACAGTGGATCGGGGGTCGGCTGGTGGTGTGGGCTTCCTGCCAAGGCGCCGGGCCGGTCAAGGAGACCCTGATGTCGGTCCTGGGCCTGCAGGCGGACCAGCTCCGGGTGCTGGCCCCCGATGTCGGCGGTGGCTTCGGCGCCAAGGGCTCTCCCCACGCCGAAGAGGTCGCCTTGGCCGCCATCGCCCGCCACCTCGATCGTCCGGTGCGTTGGACCGAGACCCGCAGCGAGAACCTGGTGGGGATGGTGCACGGTCGCGGCCAGCGCCAGCTGATCCGCATGGGCGGCAGCCGCGACGGGACCATCACCCACTATGCCCTCCACGTGGACCAGGACTGTGGCGCGTACGTGGACATCGGTGCGGTCCTCCCCCGGTTGACCGGCATGATGCAGCCCGGCCCCTACGCCATCGACAACGTGCAGTTCGGCTTCCGGGCGGTGGTCACCAACACCACCCCCATCGGGGCATTCCGGGGAGCGGGCCGACCCGAGGCCACGTACGCCATCGAGCGGGCTGTCGACCTGTACGCGGCCGAGATCGGCTCCGATCCCGCCGAGATGCGCCGCCGCAACGTGATGGCTCCCTTCGACGAGCCCCGGGCGAGCCCGTCGGGCGTCCGCTACGACGTGGGTCGCTACGGGGCGGCCCTGGAGCGGGTCCTGGCCGCAGGTTCGTACGAAGAGCTACGCCTGCAGCAGGCGGAGCGTCGAGCCGCCGACCCGCGGACGGCTCTCGGGATCGGGCTCTCCTGCTACGTCGAGATCACCGCCATCGGACGATCGGAGGGGATCTCCGAGTTCGGCTCGGTGGAGCTCCTCGCCGACGGCAGGTTCCGGGCACTCACCGGCTCGACACCCCACGGGCAGGGCCACGTGACCGCCTGGGCGATGGTGGTGGCCGACCGGCTGGGCGTCCCCATCGATCGGGTCGAGGTGGTGTTCGGCGACACCGACCTGGTCCCGAGCATGAACGTGACCGGCGGGTCCCGGTCGGCCCAGATCGCGGGATCAGCGATGCACGACGCTGCAACCAAGCTCGTTGATCAAGCCCGCAAGGCCGCGGCGCACCTGCTCGAAGCGGGCGAGCCCGACGTGGTCCTCGACACCGAACGGGGAGCGTTCCACGTCGTCGGGACCCCGGCGGTGGCGGTGCGCTGGGACGAGGTCGCGGCCAGCACCCCCGCCACGCTGGCCGGCACCTCGGACTTCGTGCAGGCGGCCTCCAGCTTTCCCTTCGGCGCCCATCTCGCGGTGGTCGAGGTCGATCTGGAGACCGGTGGGGTGCGGCTGGTCCGCCACGTGGCGGTCGACGACTGCGGCACCATCCTCAACCCGCTGCTCGCCGACGGTCAGGTGCACGGCGGGGTGGCGTCGGGCGCAGCGCAGGCCCTGCTCGAAGAGGTCGTCTACGACCCCGAGGGCACCCCCCTCACCTCCAACTTCGCCGATTACGGCGTGATATCCGCAGCCGAGCTACCGAGCATCGAGCGCATCGAGATGGTCACCCCCACCCCGCTCAACCCGATCGGTGCCAAGGGCATCGGAGAATCCGGCACCGTCGGAGCCACGCCGGCCGTTCACAACGCCGTGATCGACGCGCTGGCCCACCTCGGGGTGCGGCACATCGACATGCCCTGCACCCCCGAGAAGGTCTGGCGGGCGATGGGCGGCGCCACCGCGTGACCGAGCGCTGGGACGCCGTGGTCGTCGGCTCGGGGCCCAACGGGCTCGCCGCAGCCATCACGCTGGCCCGCGCCGACCGATCGGTACTCCTGCTGGAGGGCGCCGACCGGATCGGCGGAGGGCTTTGGAGCGAGGAGGTCGAATCCGGCCTGGTGCGGGACCGGGGGGCGGCGGTGATGCCCTTCGCGGTGGGCTCACCCTTCCTGAGCGGACTCGACCTGGAGGGCCACGGCCTGCGCTGGGCCTTCCCGAAGGTGCAGTACTCGCACCCCCTCGACGGCGGACGAGCCGGCGCCGCGCTCCGCGACATCGACGAGACCGCGGCGCTGCTCGGCTCCGACGGGGCCCGCTACCGTCGTCTGCTCCGCCCGTTCGTCCGTCGATGGTTCGATCTGGCAGCGGAAGTCCAGCAGCCCATCGTCCACCTGCCACGACACCCCCTGCTGCTGGCGCGCTACGGGCTCACCGGCCTGCCGTCGAGCCGAGCCCTGGCTCGGATCTTCGAGCACGACGAGACCAGGGGAATGCTCGCGGGCTGCGCCGCCCACGGGGTGCTCCCCCTGACCGCACCGTTCACCGCCGCGTTCGCCACGATCTTCGCGGCCAGCGCCCACGCGGTCGGGTGGCCGGTCGCGGTCGGCGGCAGCCAGGCGGTGGCCGACGCCATGGCGTCGCTGCTGCGCGCGCTCGGCGGTGAGATACGGACGGGGCAACCCGTCCGCACCCTGGCCGATGTGCCTCCGACCACTGCGGTGCTCTTCGATGTGAACCCGCACCAGCTGGCGACGATCTGTGGCGACGAACTGCCCGACCGCTACCGGCGCCGACTACGCCGCTACAGGTTCGGCCCCGGCGTCTTCAAGGTCGACTTCGTGCTCGACGGGCCTGTCCCCTGGGCCGACCCCCACTCGGGGGCGAGTGCCACGATCCACGTCGGCGGCACCTTCGAGGAGACCGCCGCCGCAGAAGCCAGCGTCGCCCGAGGCGGCCACCCGGATCGACCGTTCGTGCTGGTGGCCCAGCAGGCGATCGCGGATCCCAGCCGAGCTCGCGACGGCCGCCAGGTGCTCTGGGCCTACACCCACGTCCCCAACGGCTCCACCGTGGATTGCTGCGAGGCCATCGAGCGCCAGATCGAGCGCTTTGCTCCGGGCTTCCGGGACCGGATCGTGGAACGACTCCGCACCACGACCGCCGAGCTCGAGGCGGCCAACCCCAACCTGGTGGGCGGCGACATCACCGGCGGCACCCACGCGGGGACCCAGCTGTTCGCCAGGCCTCGGCTGCTGAGGCCCTACCGCACACCGAACCCGGCGCTGTTCCTCTGCAGCGCATCCACACCTCCGGGCGGCGGCATCCACGGGATGCCGGGCCACCACGCCGCCGACGTCGCGTTGGCCGGCATCCTCGGCCGTGCCAGCTCGCACCGCGCCGAGCTCGATGGATAGCTTCGCCGCATGACCATCGACGACGTGGGGCCGGGCACCACCCGGGTGGGTTGGATCGGGTTGGGCGTGATGGGGGCCAGCATGGCTGGCAACCTGCTCGACGCCGGCTACGACCTGACGGTTTTCACCCGTACCAGGGCGTCAGCCGGCCCGGCCCTCGAGAAGGGGGCCGAGTGGGCAGACAGCCCGGCCTCCGTCGCGGCCGCCTCGGACGTGACCTGCTCGATCGTGGGGTACCCAGCCGACGTGCGCGCGGTGATCCTGGGTCCCGACGGCGCCCTGTCCGGTGCCCGCCCGGGGTCGGTGCTGGTGGACATGACCACCTCGGAGCCGGCGCTGGCCCTCGAGATCGCCGAGGAGGCTGCTTCCCGGGACGTGGTTTCGATCGACGCTCCGGTGAGCGGCGGCGACATCGGTGCGAGGGAGGGTCGGTTGTCGATCATGGTCGGCGGGGACCGGGACAGCGTCAGCGCTCTCGCGCCCATCTGGGACGTGCTCGGGAGCACCACCGTCCACCAAGGCGGGCCCGGCGCCGGCCAACACACGAAGATGGTGAACCAGATCCTGGTCGCCGGGGGGATGATCGGGGTGTGCGAGGCCCTTCTCTACGCCTACCGGGCCGGCCTCGATCCCGAGACGGTGCTCGAGTCGGTTGCCTCGGGGGCCGCCGGGTCATGGGCGCTGTCGAACCTCGGACCGCGCATCATCGCCGGCGACTTCGAACCCGGGTTCTACGTGGAGCACTTCGTGAAGGACATGGGGATCGCCCTTGCCGAAGCCGAGCGGATGCGCTTGGAGCTGCCCGGGTTGGCGCTGGTCGATCGGCTCTACCGCGCCATGGTGGACCAGGGCCGAGGACGACTCGGGACCCAGGCGTTGATCCTGGCCCTGGCCGAGATGTCCGACGTCGAGCTGAGCTGACGGCCTCAGCTCGAGGCCGCATCGTCGACGGCGTCGGCGATGCCGCTGGTGTCGACGGGCGTGGCCTGACGGGCCACCGCGGGATCCACGGTCTGGGCCACCGGCTCGGGGGCGCTGGACCATGCCGGTCGCGGCGCTTCCCTGGTCAGGATCTCGCCGAACGGCGAGTCGGCGTCGAGCGCCGTGCTCGTGGCAGGTTCGCTCGCTGGTGGCGCAGGTGCCGGGCCCTTCGGCGGTGCTGGCGGTGTCCAGGCGACGGGCTCGGGCGCAGGCTCAGGCCCAAGGGGTGGCGCCCAGTCTGCCGGCTCGGGGGCAGGCTGGGGCGCCAGGGGCGGTGCCCATGACACCGGCTCGGGCGCGGGCGCAGGCTGGGGCGGCGACCATACCGGCTCGGCCTCGGCGACCGGCTCCGGCACAGGCGCAGGCTGGGGCGGCGACCATACCGGCTCGGCCTCGGCGACCGGCTCCGGATCGGGCGCAGACTCAGGCGCATGCGGCGGGGGCTCGGACGCCACCACCGGCTCCGGCACAGGCGCAGGCTGGGGCGGCGACCATACCGGCTCGGCCTCGGCGACCGGCTCCGGCACAGGCGCAGGCTGGGGCGGCGACCA
>JBFINV010000063.1:0-9962 GCA_041611015.1 Acidimicrobiales bacterium
GTGTGGGAGTTCGAGGAGGGCTGCCTGTCGATTCCCGGCCTGTCCTGGATGGTGGTGCGACCGAAGCGAATCCATCTGGTCGGCTACGACCTCGACGGCAACGAGGTCTCGATCGAGGCCGACGAGCTCGAGGCCCGCCTCTACCAGCACGAGCTCGACCACCTCGACGGCACCCTCCTCTTCGACCATCTCGAACCCGACCAGGTCCGCGAAGCCAAGCGCATCCTTCGGGAGCGGGCCATGGATCAGGGCACCAGCCCCTCTGGACTGCACCTTCCTTGATCGTCGCGCCGCCCGCCGACATCGAGCGGATCGTCTACCTGGGGACGCCGGCGCTGGCCGTCCCGCCGCTGCAGGCCCTGCATCGGGCCGGTTACGAGGTCCCGCTGGTGGTCACCAGGGCCGACGCCCGCAGGGGCCGGGGCGGGGCGCAGAGCCCGAGCCCGGTCAAGAAGGCGGCGCTCGAGCTGGGGCTGGCGGTGTCGCACCGGGTCGACGACGTGCTCGACACCGGCGCCGACCTGGGCGTGGTGGTGGCGTACGGCCGGCTCATCAAGCCACACGTCCTGGAGCGGCTGGCGATGGTGAACCTGCACTTCTCGCTACTGCCCCGCTGGCGGGGCGCGGCGCCCGTGGAGCGAGCCCTGCTGGCCGGCGACGAGATCACCGGGGTCTGCCTCATGGTGCTCGACGAGGAGCTCGACGTGGGCGACCTCTACGGCTGCGCCGAGATCGCGATCGGCCCCGACGCCACCCTGGACAGCCTTCGGGCGGAGCTGGTGGACCGGGGCACCGAGCTGCTGCTCGAGGTCCTCGCCGAGGGTTTCGGCGAGCCGGTACCCCAGCAGGGGGAGGTCACCTGGGCCGCCAAGGTCGAGCCCGGCGAGCGGGAGCTCGACTGGACCCGGCCCGCAGCGCACCTCGATCGGGTGGTCCGGCTGGGCCACGCCTGGACCACGGTCCGGGGCCGGCGTCTCAAGGTCTGGAAGGTGGCCGTTCACGAGGGCCGGCTGGCCCCGGGCCAGGTCGACGGGGTCATGGTCGGCACCGGCGACGGGGTGCTCGAGCTGGTGGAGGTGCAGCCCGAGGGTCGGCCCCGCCGCTCGGGTCGGGACTGGGTCAACGGGGCCCGCCTCACGGGCGACGACCGCCTGGGCGAATGACGATGAGGACCACGAGAGCCTGAACGCCGATGAGTGCCGCCGGAGCGCGAGGTTCCGCAGCCCGCCGGGTGGCCATCGAAGCCGTCCGCCGTATCGACGAGGACGGGGCCTACGCCAACCTGCTGGTGCCCGAGCTGCTGGCCCGGTCGGAGCTGGACCAGCGTGATCGCAACCTGGTGACCGAGCTGGCCTACGGCGCCACGAGGATGCGCCGGGCCTGCGACTGGCTCGTCGACCGCTTCCTGGTCTCGCCCCCCGGACCGGCGCTGCGCGCGTCGTTGCGCGTCGGTGCCTACCAGCTGGCTTTCACCCGGATCCCTCCCCATGCGGCGGTCAGCGCCACCGTCGGGGCCAGCTCCAAGCGCAACCGGGCCGCCGTCAACGCCGTTCTCCGCCGGGTCGCCGACGCTCTCCCGCCGGCCTGGCCCAGCCGTGGGGTCGCCCTCAGTTACCCCGACTGGCTGATCGACCGGCTGGTGCAGGATCTGGGCGAGGAGCCGGCGCTGGCGATGCTCGAGACCATGAACCGCCCCCCGGGGGTCACCGAGCGCGCCGACGGCTACATCCAGGACGAGGCCTCCCGCTGGGTCGCCGATGCGGTCGGTGCCCGAGCCGGCGAGGTCGTGGTCGACCTGTGCGCGGCTCCCGGTGGGAAGGCCACCGCGCTGGCTCGCACCGGCGCCCATGTCGTCGCCGCCGACGTACGTCCACACCGGGCCCGCCTGGTCGCGGCGAACGCATCCCGGCTCGGGCTCGACCGGGTCTCCGTGCTCACCGCGGACGGGACCAGGCCGCCGCTGGCCGCCGGCGGGGCCGATCGGGTGCTCGTCGACGCGCCGTGCTCGGGGCTCGGGGTGCTCCGGCGCCGCCCCGACGCCCGCTGGCGGGTCCAGCCCGATGACATCCCCAGGCTGGCTGCGCTGCAGGGTCGGCTGCTCGACGCGGCCGTCGGGATCGTCCGCCCCGGTGGTCTCGTCGTCTACAGCGTCTGCACCGTGACCGACGCCGAGACCGTCGAAGTGGCCGACGGCTTCGAACGACGCCACCCGGGCCTGGCTCCCGAACCGGTCGCCGGCGGGCCCTGGTCGCCCCTCGGTCACGGGGGCCGCCTGCTGCCCCAGGACGCGGACACCGACGCCATGGTGGTGTTCCGCTGGCGGGTGGGGCAGGGGCTCGATCACATGGCAGCGTGATGGCAGAGCGCCCGGTCTCCGACGGCGGGCGGTGGGGGAGGGATCGACCGCAAGCATTTTGATGGCAGAGCGCCCGGTGTCCGACGGCGGGCCGGTGGGGGAGGGATCGACCGCAAGCATTTTGACGGCAGAGCGCCCGGTCTCCGACGGCGGGCGGTGGGGGAGGGATCGACCGCATAGCATCGGGCGATGGCCGAGGGAGCGCTGCTGGCGAAGGTGCTGACCGTCTCGGACGGGGTGGTGCACGGGACGCGAGAGGACAGATCGGGTGAGGCCCTCGCAGGCCGACTGAAAGCAGCCGGCTGGACGGTGGTCGAGCGGGCGGTGGTGGCCGACGGAACCGACGAGGTGGCCGGCGCCATCACCCGCCTCGCCGATGGTTTCCACGGCCTCATCGTGACCACCGGCGGCACCGGGTTCGGCCCCCGTGACCGGACTCCTGAAGGCACCCAGCTCGTGATCGACCGGGTGGCGCCGGGCCTGGCCGAGGCCATGCGGCTCGTCAACCCTCTCGGCCGCCTGTCACGAGGGATCGCGGGCACCCTCGACACCGCGCTGATCATCAACACCCCGGGCTCACCGAAGGGCAGCGTGGAGTGCTTCGATGCGGTGGCCGACGTGGTCGGTCACGCGGTGCGGCTGCTCGTCGACAGCACCGACCCTCACCCGCACCCCTAGGCCCGAGCGACGGTTCCCGCGGACCCCACCCGGCCGGCTTCGAGCGCTGGCCCGGGTCCCGGTAGCGTGGAGAGCCATGTTGCAGGTGGTGCTGCCCAAGGGCTCGCTCGAGAAGGCCACCCTCCAGCTCTTCGAGGAGGCCGACCTGCCGGTGAGCCGTGGCTCAGATGTCGATTACAAGGGCCAGATCGACGACCCCCGGGTGGCCGAGGTTCGCATCCTGCGACCCCAGGAGATCCCCCGCTACGTCGCCGAGGGCCTCTTCGACCTGGGGGTCACCGGCCGGGACTGGATCGAGGAGACCAACAGCGAGGTGGTGTCGCTCGGCGAGCTCCACTACTCCAAGAACACCGCTCGCCCAGTCCGCATCGTGGTAGCCGTGCCGGCCTCGGCCCCGTGGAACAGCGTCGCCGACCTGCCCCAGGGAGTCCGGGTGTCCACGGAGTACCCCGAGCTGACCCGCCGGTTCTTCGAGAAGGCAGGCGTCGAGTCCCGCATCCAGCTGTCCTACGGCGCCACCGAGGCCAAGGCCCCCGAGATCGTCGACGCCGTGGTGGACATCACCGAGACCGGCCGGGCCCTGCGGGCCGCCGGGCTGAAGATCATCGACACCATCCTCACGTCCTACACGGAGCTGATCGCCAATCCGGCGTCGGCCCAGGACCCCACCAAGCGCCAGGCCATGGCCGAGATCCACACCCTCCTGCAGGGGGTGCTCGAGGCCAGGGGCCAGGTGCTCGTGAAGCTGAACGTGACCCAGGAGAACCTCGATGCGGTCATCGCCCAGCTGCCGGCCATGAAGTCACCGACGGTCAACGAGCTGCACGGCGGATCGGGCTATGCGGTCGAGACCGTGGTTCCCAAGAGCCGCATCAACATCCTGATCCCGGATCTTCGCAGCGCCGGGGCCACCGACATTGTCGAGCTCCCGATCTCCAAGATCGTCCACTGAGGGCCGCGAGCGCTCAGCGAGGCTGGAGATCGGTGGCTTCCCAGCGACCCCGGCGGCCCGGCACCACTCGCAGGTTCACCTCGGTCCCCACGTCGATCGTGCGGCTGCCGTCGGTGATGGCGGTGCAGTGGAACGCCAGCTCGTGGCCGGAGTTCACGCGGACGACGCCCCACCCGTCGTCGCCGAACGCCACCACGGTGCCCGCCGCAGTCCCTCGGAGCGGCTCGAGCCCGCTGGTCTCGGTCATGCTGGGAGGGTAACTGCGAGCGCATGCGGGCTCACCTACAGTCCAGCGCCATGACAACCGCGACCGAGGACGCCCCGGGCTGGTTCACTCGGGCCCTGGCGGCGCCTCGGGAGGATCGGACCGTCGAGGTGGACGGGGCCGCGGTGCACTACCTCGCCTGGGGTCCGGTGGGGACGCCGGGCCTGATCTTCGTCCACGGCGGCGCGGCACACGCCCACTGGTGGACGCACGTGGCCGCCCCTTTCGCCGACCGGTACCGGGTGGCTGCCATCGACCTCACCGGCCACGGCGACAGTGATCACCGGGAGCGGTACAGCCTCGCCGGCTGGGCCGACGAGGTGATGGCGGTCGGCGCCGGCATCGGGTCGAGCGGGACGCCGGTGATCGTCGGCCACTCCATGGGCGGGTTCGTGAGCGTCGTCACCGCGGCGCTGCACGGTGAGCGCCTGGCCGGGGTCATCGTCTGCGACTCGCCGATCAACCGGCCCGACCCCGAGGTCGACGCGGCCCAAGCCGGGCGGGCCTTCGGACGCAAGCGCCTCTACCCGGACCTCGAGACCGCCCTGGCCAGGTTCCGGCCCATCCCGGAGCAGGACCGCTACGAGCACTACGTGCTCGACCACGTGGCCCGCCACAGCCTGCGCCAGGTCGAGGACGGCTACACCTGGAAGTTCGACCACGACGTGTTCGGCGCCGTCGAGCATCCTCGGACCGCAGCCAGGCCCTACCTCTCGCGGGTGCGCACCCGGGTGGCGCTGCTGGCCTCCGAGCACGGGCTGGTGACCCCCGAGGTGGGCCGGTACATGTACGACCAGCTGGGGCGGGTGGCTCCGGTGATCGAGCTCCCAGAGGCCGGCCACCACCCCATGCTCGACGTGCCGCTGCTGCTCATCACCGCCATCCGCACCCTGCTGGCGGATTGGGAGCACTCGGTCCCGTTCGTTCGGGACTGAGTCCTCAGCCGCCCGTGCTGTGGACCCGGGCGCCCAGCCGGTCGAGCGCCGGTGCCAGCTTGGACCGGACGTAGGTCGGCGACGAGACCGTTCGGAGCTGCTCCAGGCGGACGTTGACGGGCAGCGACACCGGGCGGCCGTGGGTCGCGGAGAGACCGATGGCATGCATGATCTCGACGTCGCCGAGCGCTTGCTGGGGGCTGTAGAGGGGACGGCCCTGGCCTCGAGCGGCGTCGCCGAGGGCCACCAGGTGGCTGGCCACCGCGATCTGCTCGTCGGACAGGACGTGGTCGGCGAACGGGTTCTCCCAGACGTGGTGACCCAGGCGGCCCAGGTCGACCTCGAGGCGGAGCAGCCGGTCACCGTCGGGCCCGGGCTCGGTGACCCGCTCCACGGTGCCGGCCTCGACCCTGCCGCTGGTGCGGTCCAGGGCCCGGACCTCGTCGTCGGCGACGCTGCCGAGCTCGCCGTCGATGGTCAGGTGCCGGTTGAGACGCAGGGGCGGGTCGTAGAAGTTGACGAACCGCTGCGACAGGATCTCCCCGCCAGCGTGGGTGATCGTGGCCACGTAGCCGTCGCACGACCTGGGCGTCGCGGGGTCTTCGGGGCTCACCAGCGGCATCGAGAAGCGAGTGGCCCGGACCTCGGCGGGTTCGACCAGCTCGCCCAGGTACCGGCGGAGTTGCGCGATGCCGTGGTAGTCCCACACCGCGGACTCGTTGTGGGCCGCATGCACCAGGCCCAGGACTCCTTCGTCGATCAACCGGCGTCGGAGCTGCTCGACGGGCAGGAACGGAAACTGCTCGGCCACCGCGACCAGGGCGTCGTCCGGTACGGCGTCGAGCAGTGAGCGGGCTCCTGTGGTGCTCCACGCCCATGGAGTCTCCACGAGCAGCGGCACCCCTGTTCCCAGGAGCTCCCGGGTCACGGCCTCGTTGGCCTCTCCGGACACGGCGACGACGACGATGTCGGGCTCGGCCGCGGCCAGCAGATCGGCCGCGGACTCGTAGCCGGGTGCGCCCGTCCGGGCGCCCACGTCGGTTCGGCGCTCCCGCGACCGGGACGTGAACCCCGCCAGCTCGAACCGATCTGCCAGCGCGTCGAGGATGGGTACGTAGACCGTCCGGACCCGATGGCCCGAACCGACGAGTCCCACCCGCTGTGGTGCTCGATCATCCACTGGGCTCACCTCCTGGGGGCGACCGTAGGTCGGATCCGGTGTGGCCGGCACCTGAGTCGAGCCCTGATGGCATCGGCCGCGCGCAGTGCGGTGGCGACGATCATCAGCGTCGGGTTGGCGGTCCCCACGGTCGGGAACAGCGAGCTCCCGGCCACGTACAACCCGTCCACCCCGTGCACCTGCCCGACGCCGTCGGTGACCCCTCGTCTGGGATCGTCGGCCATCCGGGTGGCGCAGCTGTGGTGGGCGGTGTCGACGAAGGCGCGCCGCCAGTCATCGGTGTCGGTCAGGTAGCCGATGGGCTCGGGGGTGGGCATCCCGAGCCGGCGCAGCTCCTCGCAGAACAGCTCGAAGGTGGCCCTGATCGTCTCCCGCTCCAGATCATGCATCCGCCAGTCGATCCGGGCCCGCGGGCTTCCCAGCTCGTCGCGCTCATCGGACAGCGTGATCCGGCTGCTGGGATCGGGCATCTGCTCGGCGTTCGTGGCGACCGTGATTCGTCTGGGGCGTGGGATCGGCGGCATGCCGTCGAGGGCCCGGCGCCAGGCCGCCTGGGCGAGCTCCCACGGGTGCGAGAGGAGGGCCCGCACCTCGCTCGGGGCATGGCCGCTGCGACTCGCGAGCCTGCGCAACGCATGGATGGCCGCCTGCTCGTCGGGCTCGACCAGCAGGTACATCGCGCAGTTGAGCAGCTCGCGCTCGCGCTGCACACGGGGGCTGAGGCCGATGCCGCTCGTGAAAACGCTGTCGCGGTGCGGCCCGACGCCGTGCCAGAAGGCCCCGAACCTGGCGATCAGGTCCATGCAGTCGACCGAGACGTCGAAGGTGCCCACCTCGGAGCAGGGATGCTCCATGAAGAAGCGGCCGACGAGATCGTGATCGTTCCCCAGACCCCTCGGCGTGACCGAGCGGGACATCAGCAGCAGCCGGGCATTCTCGATGCCACCTGCGCACAGGACGACCATGCCGGCCCGGACAGTCGCGCGACGTCCCTGGAGGGAGCGGACGACGACGTGGTCCACTGCGGTTGCGGTGGGGTTGGGGACGATCTCGGTCACGTTGGCGTGCAACAGGATGCGGATGTTGTGGGCCTGGCGCAGCCGGGGTGCATGATCCACTTGGACCCGAACCGGCCGGCCGTCCACGACACCGCGCGAGAACTGCCACACCTCGTCGACGAGCTTCGACGGGTCGAGCCTGGCCGAGGGCAGCTTGCCGCCCAGCACCTCCCAGGCCCGCGACCCGTACCCGAATGGGGCCAGACCCAGGTAGGGGGCGGCCCGGCGGACGTAGGGCTCGAAGGCTGCTGCGCTGACCGGCCAACCACTTCCCGGCACCCAGGACCGGGCCTCGTGGTCGATCGCGCGGAAGGGAGCGCACCGACCGATCCACACCGTCGACGTGCCGCCGAACTGACGGACCCGGACCTCACGCTGGGGCACCCGGGGCAGCCCGACGTTGTCGATCTCGTACAGCTCGTTCGTGTCCTCCTCGAGCTCGTAGCCACCACTCTCGAGCATGACGACGTCGGCCCCGCTCCGGGCGAGCTCCAGCGCCACAGCGGCGCCGGCCGGTCCCGAGCCGACGACGCAGACCTGGGCCGAGAGCTCGGCGTCTGGCGGATGATCGTTCAGGTCGACGGGGCGCACGTCAGGTCCGGGCCGGGGTCAGGGGGCCGAGTTCCAGTCAGCAGGACCACACCTAGCTTGACCTGTGGCCGGAGCACGGCACAACGGTCCTCGCTGAGGATCAGGCCCGGCGACTGACCTCGACCACCGCATCGGCGATGTGGGGCCAGTAGACCTCGGGGAGGTCGTGGCCCATCTCGTCCAGGACCACCAGGTCTGCCGACGGGACGGCTTCGGCGGTGGCCTCGCCCCCTGACAGGGTGATCAGGGGATCGAGACGGCCGTGGACGACCGCGGTGGGGCAGCGCAGCTGGCGGAGGGCCTCGGTCCGGTCGCCGCTGGCGGCCATGGCGGCGAGCTGGAACGCCACGCCGGTGGGGCGGAAGGCCCGGTCGTAGCTCTCCCGGGCCCGCTCGCGGGCCCCCTCCTCGTCGAAGTGGGGTCCGGCGAGGACCTTGGCCACGGTGACCGTGTGCTCGATGGCGGCCGCTCGTTCGATCGGCGGCGCGCTCAGCAGTGCCTCCAACGCCTGGTGTTCGGGTGCTCCGACAGCGACGTTGCCGGTGGTGGACATGATCGAGGTGAGCGACCGCACCCGGTGCGGATGCTCGATGGCGATGGTCTGGGCGATCATCCCGCCGAGGGAGGCGCCCACCACGTGGGCCGCGGGCAGACCCAGATGGTCCAGCAGGCCCATGGTGTCGGCCGCCATGTCCGACAGGGTGTATGGGGCATCGACGGGCTGGCCGGCCATGGCCGCAACCACCAGGGCCATCACGTCGGGGGGCCGACCGGGGGTGGCGCCGGACAGGCCGCAGTCGCGGTTGTCGAAGCGCACCACCCGGAAGCCACGCTCGAGCAGCTCGGTCACCAGGCCGTCGGGCCAGATGATCATCTGGGCGCCCAGGCCCATCACCATCAGGCAGGCGGGGGCATCGCTCGGGCCGAGCGACTGGTAGCAGATCTCGGTCCCGTTGACCTCTGCAGTCGGCATGAGGCGCCAGGGTAGAGGGACCGGTGCGGGATCGCCTCAGTCGGCTGGGTCGCCAGCTCCCGTGGCGTCTGTGGTGTCCTCGGCGTCGCCGCCGTCCGGTTCGGGCCCGCCCTGCGCCCGAGGCTCCTCGGCGCCGGCTTCGTCGGCGGCCTTCAGCTGTACGAAGGCCATCTGCAGCTGCTGGAGGGCGTCGCGCAAGGTCTTCTCGTTGACCCCGAGCCGGCCCGGTAAGGCCGTGACCACTGCGGCCATGGCGTCGATCGCCACCTGGGCCTCGGCCAGCGCTGGTGGTTGGCCGCTCAGGTGGATGGCGGCCAGCTCGTAGAGGCCCATCACGTGGTTGGCGACCACCTCCGAGGCCGGGGTCTCGGCGATCCGCTGCCGAGCCTCGGTGAGCTCGCGGGCCAGGGCCTCGGCCTGCTCGCGCTGGTCGGGGGTGAGCTCGTCGTAGCCCGGCAGATCGGACAGGTCGGCTGGACCCGCCCCCTCTTCCTCGCCCTCGCGGCCCGCCGGCTCCGATGGTTCCCGGGGAACGCGGTGCTCTCCGCCGGGTGTCCACAGGCTGCTCATGGTCGCTCTCCTCCGAAGTCGTCGAAGCTCGCCGATCCTGCGGTCGAGGACCGACCGCTGCGGTGCGGTCCGCCGGTCCACGGGCAGGTGCCGGATCAGAACCGGCCGCTGCTACTCTAGGCACTCGGTCCGGGTGGGCAGCCCGGGGACGGAAAGTGTCGTCGAGAGGCGGCCGCCCGGCCACCGCACCATCGGCAGCGTCGATGGGGTGCGTGCGTCCGGGTGCGACATCGGCCACGCCCCGGGTCACCGGAGCGATACTGGCGGGTGCTGGCTCTCCGGCACCCGCGTCGTCATTTTCACCCGGGCCCGCACCGATTACGGTGCAGTCCACGACACCCCACAGGAGAACATGACTTGACCTGGAGCTTGCCATAGCTGGGAACCAAGAGCCTCGCATCAAC
>JBFINV010000064.1:0-9845 GCA_041611015.1 Acidimicrobiales bacterium
GGAGCTCATCAGCCGGGGCCGGAGGGGCCGCCTCGGTCGGCGTCGGCGGCTCCGGGGACTCGGCGAAGACCACCTCCACCGGATCGTCGTCGTCGGGCAGGAAGGGGACATCGAGCACGCCGGCGGCATGGGCCCCGCCCACCCCGGCGACGACCACCGCCAGGGCTGCGACTCCGTGCAAGAGAGGGGACCGGAGCAAGCGGCGCGGGCGCTCCGCCGTGTCGTCGGAGTCCGCGGCGACTGGCTCCAACCAGATGTCATCGACGGTGGGGGGACGGGTGGGTGGCTGGGCGGCACCGCTCACGAACTCACTCAGCGAGGGGCCCACCCGCACGCCCTGGTGACCGCTGGCCCGCAACCGCCGGAACAGCGCGGCCACGTCCTCGTGCCCGGTGGGTGTGGCCGAGCCCGAGATCAGGGATTCGATCTGGTCGTCGCCGAGGGGGGTGTCGTCGCTCACGTCTGGAGAATCGTCGCCGGCGCCGCTCAGGAGACCGCCTCGCCCGCCAACATCCGCCGCAGGCTGGCCACCGCCCGCCGCTGCAACGCCTTGATCGCAGTCTGGGGCTTCTCCAGGGCGGCTGCGGTGGCCTCGATGGACTGGTCGCACAGCACTCGCAGCAGGATCACGTCGCGCTGGTCGTCGGTGAGCTCGTCCAGCAGCGCCAGGGCCCGCCGGAGCTCGAGGGCCTGGGTCACCTCGTCGGCGGTCGGCGGCGACGTCCGGGAGAGGGAGGCCTGGTCCTCGAAGACCAGCCGGGGCCGTCGGGAGTGGCGCCGGTACTCGTCCACCAGCCGCCGGCGAGCCACGTGAAAGGTGAACCCGCGCAGCGCGCCATCGTTCCCCGAGAACCGGGGCAGCGCGCCGAAGACCTCCGCCAGCACCTCGTTGGCAAGTCCGTCGGGGTCCTCGGCGCCGCGAGCCGCTGCGAAGGCGCGCACCCGCGGGCCCAGTTGCTCGAACAACAGCTCGAACGCCCAGCTTTCGCCGTGGCGGGCCGCGTCGAGGGTCTCGTCGAAGGGGGACTCGGGGGCGCGCCGGTGAGCGGGGTACACCACGGCGTCGGGATCTCGCCCCATGTGGATGAAATCGTCGGCGGTGCTCATGGCGATACTGCCTCGACTGGCTCGGGCTCGACTGGCTGGCTCGACTGGCCCCGGTGTCCATCTTTGCCCACCTGGCGGGGCCCGTGGGGCGCGACCGGCACTCAGCCCGCAGCGATGAGCCCGGTCGCCACCATGGCGGCCACGAAGCCCCACAGCTGGAGCGGGGTCATCCGCTCGGCCAGGACGACTCGGGCCAGGATCACGGTCGCCACGGGATACAAGGAGCTCAGCACGGCCACCACGGTGAGGGACCCCTCGTCGCTGGCATAGAGAAAGGTCACGTTCGACGAGGTGTCGAAGATGCCGACCAACGCGATGAGCCACAGCCCGGTCCGATCGGGCCGGGTGAACTGGCCGCGACTGCGGGCCCCGAGCGCGACCAGGACGACCAGCACGGTGGTGGTGAGGAGGCGGGCGGAAACCACGGGCCACGGGGCGGTGTCGGCGTCGGTGGCGTCGAAGAACACGAACATCAGCCCGAAGCCGGCCCCGGCGAGCAGGCTCTCGAGGATGACGGCTGGGGTGACCTGGACCGGCGTGTGGTCGCTCTCGGTCGACGACACCAGGCCGATGGCCACCAGCGCCAGCACCACCCCGACCCAGACCAGACCGCTGACCTCGTCGCCGGTGGCCACGCCCCACATGGCAGGCAGCGCCGCCGAGGTGATGGCGGTCAGCGGCGCCACCACCGCCATGGGTCCCAGCGCCAGCCGTCGGTACAGCAGGGCCACCCCGATCGCCCCGAACACCCCGCCGCCTGCTCCGAGCAGAGCGGATTCCACGGTGAACTGGTCCGCCACGAACACCGCGGCGACCGCGGCGCCGATCAGCCCGACCAGGTGGGCGCCCCCGACCACCTGGAGGAGATCGGCCCGCTTGGCGGCCAGGCCGCCACAGAAGTCGCCGGTGCCGAACATCGCCGACGTCAGCAGGCTGAGCAGGACGGCCATCGCTGTGGGAGAACTCCTGGCCGCTCAGGGATCGATGAGAACGCCCGGGTTGAGGATGCCGTTGGGATCGAGCGTGGCCTTGACGGATCGGAGGGCCTCGGCGAACAGGTCGGGCCGCTGCCGGTCATAGGCGTTGGGACGATGCATGCGCCCCACGGCATGGTGGTGGGTCGACGTGCCGCCGGCCGAGATCACCACCTCGTTCGCGGCGTTCTTGACCTCCTGCCACATGCTGTTCTCCGAGCCCTGGCGCCCCATGCCCGACCAGGTGTAATACGGCGCAGGGCCGTCGGGGTACACGTGCGTGAACCGGCAGCTCAGCTCCCCGTGGGTGCACACCTCGGCCAGCACGTCGGCCATGCGCTCCCGAACCGCAGCGTCGAAGTCCGGCCAGCGGTCCCAGGTGATGGCGGTCTCGAAGGTGTCGGCCAGCAGGCCCAGGCTGGTCATGGTGCCGGGGTCGACCCCCACGAAGCTGTCACGCCACTTCCCGACGGCCCCGCCCCGGCCCGTGGGGGTGCCGGTGCCGTCGTCGATCTTCACGTCCGCGTCGTCGACGTGGCCCCCGCAGCCCCGGGCGATCTCGACGGCGGCCTGCATCGGCGCCCGCTGGGAGAGCTCGGCGGACTCGAATCCGACGATCACCAGGGCCTGGGTGCCGTCGAGGCCCGCCGCTCGACCGGCCTCGAGCGGGTCCAGGATGCGCAGGTTGGCGGGCCACAGCTTGGCCTGCACGATGTGGCGGACCGCGTCGGTGCCGGCGAGCCAGGAGTCGAAGACCACGCCGGCACTGGCGCGGTATCGGGGCCGGGCCTGGATCCGCATCCAAGCCTCCGTGATGATCCCGAGGATCCCCTCGCTGCCGATCACCAGCCGGTCCGGGCTGGGCCCGGCACCGCTGCCGGGAAGGCGCCGGGACTCCCACCAGCCCTGCGGGGTGAGCATCCGGACCGACTCCACGAAGTCGTCGATGTGGGTGTGGTTGGTGGCGTAGTGGCCGCCCGATCGGGTGGCGATCCAGCCGCCCAGGGTCGAGTACCTGAACGACTGCGGGAAGTGCCGCAGGGTGTGCCCCGACGGCTTCAGCTGGGCTTCCAGGGCCGGGCCGTAGACGCCGGCCTGGATGCGGGCGGCGCGGGAGACCTCGTCGACCTCGAGCACCTGGTCGAGTCGGTTCAGCGCGATCGTGACCGCGGTTGCTGCTTCTGCTGGGGGTTCGACGCCCCAGACCACCGACGAGCCGCCGCCGTAGGGCACCACGGGGTGGCCCCCGGAATGGCACCAGTGCAAGATTGCCTCGACCTCGGCCTCGGTCCGAGGGTGGGCCACGAAGTCGGGTGGGTTGGGGAAGTCGAGGTTGAAGGCCCGGGTGCGGTCGGTGAAGTGGGCGCCGTAGCTGTGGCGGGCCCGCTCCCAGGTGTCGGTGGAGCAGAAGTCGGCGAGGGTGTCGGGCGGCTGGACCCGGGGTGGTCGCAGCTCGGCGTCGGCCAGGTCGGGGATGGGCCCCGCGGTGATGGCCACGCCGTAGCGCTCCGAGAGACGTCGCGCGAGCGCGGCCCGCTGGTCGTCGGTCGGCTCCTCGGACTCGAGCCCCCAGGCCCAGAAGCTCATCCGGTCGCCAACCGCTGCACGCCCCATGTGCCACCCCCCGAGATCGCCGAGCGAGGGAGGAGCCTAGTGGTTCACCTCGGCCCGGCGCCGAGGCGCAGGAACATCAGCGCCCGTGAGAAGCGCGCCGCCAGCGGCGAGGTCGTGACCGCTCGCGTGCGCATCCGGCCCCGGGCCCGCCGCATCTGTGCGGTCGGGTCAGGCGGCTGGTCGTCTCCGTCGTCGGTGCCGTCCGTGTCGTCCGCGTCGTCGTCTGGCTCATCGGCCCAGCCCTCGATGACCTCGAGTCGGCGCTCGGCGTCGACCCAGTGTCTTGACCCCCGCAGCACCGCCAGGTCGGGGTCCTCCTGGGCCCAGGCCAGGGTGACGGTGTGGCCGTCGCGAGCCATCCGGGCCGCGGGCAGGAAGTGCGAGGCGGCCTCGAGCAGTCCGTCCCGAGTCCCCTCCGAGGCCGGCGTGCTCCCAGCCAGAGCGCTGTAGAAACAGGCGGCGTTGTACAGCACGAGGGCCTCGCCGTCCCCGGTGCGGCGGAGCTCGTCGACCCGCTTCTTGAGCTCCGCTCGGCGCGCCTGGGGCACTTCGCCCCGGGCTGCGTCGAGGCGTAGTTGCACCAGCTGGAGCGAGATCAGGATGGTCGCATGGAGCAGGAGCCGTCGGCGCTGGCTCCGCGCCAAGCCGAGGTAGTACGACCGCTCCTCCTGGCGCCGGGCCCGCCACACCGACAGCCACAGGCCTCGCTGTCGGCGCCAGGGCCGGTCGAGCAGGGTGGTGAAGCGCTTCGGCCGGCCCCACCCCTGTTCGAGCTCCTTCTTGGCGAGCTCGAGCATCGCCCTTTCCTGATCCACCGGGTTGCGGTCGTCGCGCAGCCGCGTCGCCAAGCGGGGGTCGGTGTTCTGGATGATGTGCGTCAGTAGATCCCGGTGCGGTGAGTCGGCGAACCCGCCCATACGGGTGGACAGCATGGACGCGGTCACGCCGGCCCGGTAGCGGGCCACGACCATCCGTGAATGCGCGGCCCCGGCGTGCAGGTGCAACGCCAGCGCCTCCACCAGGTCGGACTTCATCGACACCTCGTTGCCGAGCGCCACCAGGGCCACGCCCGTCTTGGGGCTGGCGCTGACTGCATACCGGAGCAGCTCGAGGCGTGTCTCCTCGGGGAGCCCTTCGCCTGGCCCCTGGGCCTTCATGAGCACGTGCTGGTAGTTCCGCAGGGCACTGCCGTCGTCCGAGCTCCACTTCGACCAGGCCGGCGAGACCCGGCTGTCGGCCAGCACCCGCTCGGCGACGAAGTGCGCCGCGTCGCTGCAGACGTCGTCGAGGTCGTCGCCCTCGAAGGACTGCACGAACAGGAGCCGACGGGTTCGCAGATCACTGACCCGCACCGCCACCCGCCACACCTCGTCTGCCCCACTTCCCAGCTTCTCGACGCTCGGGCAGCAGACTGCGCCCTTCTTCGGGAATGCCGTCGCCTGGAAGAACTTGACCACGGCGTCGAAGATCGCGCCCTTCTGGGTCGCGTCCTCGACCAGGCTGGTGATCTGCTTCGTGGCCTCGCCGCCCGGTATCTGTGCGGGTTCCCGGAGCTCGGCGGCTCCGAGCCACATCCGCAGCCGCTGCACCGTGTGGGCCAGATCGGGGTTCTTCTCGAGCGGGGCGTCCGCCTCCACCATGATCGGGCCGCCGTAGCGCTGTCCGTTGCGAATCTCGAGCATGCGGTAGACGAGCACCATCAAAACGGCGACGAACACCCAGGCCCAGCCGCCGAGTCTCGAGGAGACCTCGTCCTCCAGGAGGCCGTCCACGATGTCGCCGACCACGGCGTCGGCACCGTCGACCACGAGGCGGTGCACGGCCACGGGCTCTTCGAGGGCGTCGATCTGGTCCCGGACCTCGGCCCGTCGGGTGTCGATTGCGTCGGAGACGTCACCGCTCGGCACCAGGGTGGCGAGCACTCGCAGTTGCTCGAGGAACGCAGCCAACAGCGTGGCCCGGGCCAGGCGAGGCTCACAGCGCTCGCCGTCGGCCGCGCGGTCACAGCCCCCGACGTAGGACTCCGCCTCCAGCCTCCGCTCGTTGAACGCGTTCGTGTCCATGGCGATGTCGACGGATTCCTGCGCGGTGCGGATCGCGTCCCGGGCCTGGTCGTCGAGCGCCTCCAGCTCGATCGCGATCGACACCGTCTCGGTCTCGAAGCGCCGGTGCTCGGTCTCGCGACGTTCGTCCTCGCCGACGCGGATCAGCAACAACACGCTCGCCACCAGCGCCAGAAGCGCGACGGCACGAAAGGCCCCGAGCGACAAGGCCTCGGCGGCCAGCCACATGAAGGCCACCAGGGCCACGCACGCCCCGGTGCGGACCGTGTGGGGATCTCCGACATCGAACGACGCGCCGAACCCGATCAGCACGCCGCTGGCAACCAGCAGCAGCAACGGCGCCATCCACGTCCGTCGCGCGCCACCGCGCGTCGAGTCCATCTCTCACCCCCGTCGGGCCGAACCTCTGGCCCACATGACCTGTACCGCCGCGACGTCAACCGGGAGTCAACGGTGGTTCGAGCCTGCGTCGCTCAGGCGCAGATCGTCTCGTCCCCGGGCTCGGGGCTCGGGCTCGATGTGCTGGCCGCGACCGGCCTTTCGGGCTGCTCTCCGGAGGTGTTATTTCGAGCCGGTGACCGCCACGACCTTGCGCCGGCCCAGGTCGTGGTCGGCGACGCTGGTGGCGCCGAATCCCACATCGGTCAACATCGACGCCAGGGTGTTGGCCTGGTCGGGGGTCCACCCGTGGCTGGCGAGACCCGTGGCTCCGGGCTTGGTGCGCTTCTCGACCGCGATGAAGGTGCCGCCGGGCTGCAGGATCCGGTGGACCTCGGCCAGGCCGGCCTCGAGCTCGGGCCAGTGGTGGACCGAGGCCAGCGACCAGCAGATGCTGGCCGACCCGTCGGGCAGCGGCAGCTCCTCGGCGCCGGCGCAGACCCACTCGATCATGCCCTCGGGCGGGCGCACCCGAGTCAAAAGGCGCGCCAGGTCCAGCATGGGCTCGGACGGATCGACCCCGGTGACCCGGACACCCTGGCGGGCCGCGATCCGAGCCGCGGTCCCGGGCCCGCAGCCGATGTCGACCACGTGGTCGCCCTCGTCGGCGCCGGAGAGCTCGAGCACCAGCCTGGCGTCGCGCCCCCGGCCCACGATCATCGTCAGCCCGGCCACGTACCCGAAGGCCCCGCAGAACTGCCGGTAGTCGGCGTGATGGTTCGGAGCCAGGTCGCCCATCGGCCGCGACCCTAGCGCTGCGGCGCTCTGGGTGATCGTGCGGCTTGTGCGCATCTGCCCGTCGCTATTCTGAACCGGACGCCCCTCAGGCATCGACGAAGGCGCGACACGAGGGCGTCGAGGAGGGTCTGCTCTGTTGGCGCGTCTGCTCGCTCTCGGCGCGGTGTTCCTCGGGCTGGTCATCGCCGGGGTGCTGGTCCTGATGGCTGCGAGGGCGGGGGATTCAGAGCACGTGGTCGACCCAGCGCAGGGTGGGGCGGACTCCGTTCTCGCGGACGGCAGTTTCATTCCTGTCGCCGATGTGGAAGGTAACGAGCGTCTCACGGTCGCCGAGGAGCTTCGGTTCGACACGTTGGTGATAGCGGCGCCCTCGGAGACGAAGGTCTGTGTGCGCAGCTTCATCGACCCGGTGCCGCCGGGATGCGACGGCATCGTGGCCCGCAGCCTGCCCGACGGTGTGACCTGGGACGACTCGTCACCAGACGGAACGTCCTGGGCATGGCTGGAAGTTCTCGTGAGCTGGCCCCCCGTCGACGGGTCTGTCGATGTGCTGGCGGTGGAGCCCGCGGCGAGGCCCGAGCCGGAGCGCCGCCCCCACCCGACCCCTGAAGGGTGTGCTACTGCATCCGACGACGCGCCGAGCGCTCGAGCCCCACAGTTCCCCGACGAGCTCGCGGCTGGTGTCGTGGGTACGTATAGATCCGACGAGGGCGTCTGGGTCGTTCTCGTCGACGGCGACCCGGCGGCACACCAACAAGCGAGCGACGTCGGAGTCTGCGTCCTCGAGTCAGCCCTCTCCCCATCGGAATTCCGCGGCGTGATGAGCTCGATGCTTCAGCTGTACACCGACCCGACCCTCGCCGTCGTTCAGGCGTACGGGCCGGTGCTCGACGGCCGTGTGGTCGTGGTGACGCTGGTTGCCGACCAGCGTGTCGCCGAGGCCGTCGCAGCGGCCACGGAGCTCCCGGACGCCGTGTTGCTGCTGGAGCGGTCCAGCCCGCTCTGAGCGCCCCGAGGGGTCAGCGCCCGCAGCCTCCGTGGCGTCTGAACGGCCCGAGCGGAACGGAAGGCACTGCGGTTGAGCGCCCGCAGCCTCCGTGGCGCTTGAACGGCCTGAGCGGAGCGGACAGCAGGGCACTGCGTGGTCCATCGTTGGTGTGGGCGCGCCGGCAGCACGGTCCCGGTGGGGACACCTCTCGGCGCCGGCGACGCGGGTCGGCTGAGCGCTCCGAGCCTCCGTGGCGTCTGAACGGCCCGAGCGGAGCGGAAGATGCTGCGACCGTCGGTCCGCGAATCCCCTGACGCCAGTCAGGGGATTCGTGGACCGTACTGGACTTGAACCAGTGACCTCTCGCGTGTGAAGCGAGCGCTCTAGCCAACTGAGCTAACGGTCCCGAGCGCCACACTCTACCGTCCCGATCCCCGGGCCCGGCCTGCTGCTCTGGGGCGGCGTCCTGGACCGTGGTTAGGGTGCGGCGGTGGCAATCGTGCGAGAGTCGGACCCCAGGGTCGGCTGCGTGGCCGTCCCCGGCTCCACCCTGGCCGGGTTCGTGGTCACGGTCCTGCTGGCGGCTGCGCTCGGAGCCAGCGCGGGCAGCTCGGTGGCGCTGGGCCTCGCCGGCGGCGCCGTGGCGATGGTGATCGCCGGCTGGTTCCTCAAGCGATGATTTCGTGCTGTTTCGGATAATTTCATGTTGTGCAGTTCATCCATCGCACGGCTGCGGGTGACGTCGACCTGGACCTGGTGAGGGCCCCGCCCGTGGCCACCGTCGGGGATCTGGTGGCTGCGCTGGATCCGGGTGCGGCGTCGCCGGCCACGGTGCGGGTCGACGGCCGGCTCGTCGACTCCTACGAGGAGCTGGGCGAGGCCGGGATGGTGTGTGGCTCGGTGATCGAGGTGGGCCCGACGCCGGCTGCGGCGCCGCGTTCGGCCGGCGAGCACCTGGAGCTGGCGATCGTCGGCGGGCCCGATGCCGGTCGACGGTTCGTCCTCGCTGGGCCGGTGGTGACCCTGGGTCGAAGTCCCGGGGCCGACGTGGTCGTGGCCGATCCCACGGTGTCGCCGCGGCACTGGCGCTTGCGCCAGGTCGAGCCCGGCGTCGTCCAGATCGCGGACCTGAGTTCGCACAACGGCACCCGGGTCGGAGGCAACCCAGTGGTGGACCCCTGCCGGCTCGAGCTCGGCGCCCTGGTGTGCTTCGGCACCAGCGAGGCGATCGTGCGCTCGCCCGACCGGCGCGACCGCCCCGCCGGACTGGACCCCCGGCGTCAGGCGGTGGCCGGCACCGTGCCGTTGAACCGCCCGCCCAGGATCGAGCACAGCCAGACCCGGGCTCCCATCCCCGTGCCCGACCCTCCCGTGCCCGAGAAGCGGCGCCCTGCACTCAGCCTGGTCGCGCTGATCGCACCGGTGGTGACGGCGCTCGTGCTGGTCCTGGTCCTGGGGAGCCTGCGCTACGCGCTGTTCGCGCTCATGAGCCCGGTCCTGGTCCTGTCCAACGCCTGGGCGAGCCGACGCCGACACCGGCGCGAGTCCAGGACGACCGAGCGCGAGTTCGCAGCAGCGCTGGCCCGGTTCGACGACGACCTGCGACGGGCCGCCAGCGTCGAGCGGCGCCGGCGGGAGCACGATCTGCCGGACCTGGCGGAGCTGGCTCGCCGGACGCAGCTGCCCTCCACCCGGCTGTGGGAGCGGCGCCCCGGCCACGGGGACGAGCTGCTCCTGCGCCTCGGGCGCGGCCCGGTCCGGTGGGAGCCACCGGTCGACGTCGACCGGGTAGACGCCCACGCGGCCCTGGTCGAGGCAGTGGCTCGGTGGTCCGTGCTCTCCGACGCCGCCGTCGCGCTGGACCTGGCCGGTGGCGCCGTCGTCGGGATCGCCGGCCACCGCCCGGTGGCGGTCGCCGTCGCC
>JBFINV010000065.1:0-9807 GCA_041611015.1 Acidimicrobiales bacterium
GCTTGACCGATGTGGCCTTGAGGGCGACGTCGGTGAGCCGGTTGATCTCGATGCCCGGCGCCACCTCGACGTACAGCGAGGCGTCGCCAGCGAGGGGCAGGAAGCCCTGGGCGACGGTGCCGAGGAACGCGGCGTACTGCGGTTGCAGGTTGTCGAGGAAGGCATAGGTCCGGATCTCAATACCTGTCGCCACCGCTGTCTCCTTCGTCGCCGCTCACGATCTGCACCCCCGCCGAGGCCCCGATCCGGGTGGCGCCGGCGGCGATCATGTCCTCCACGTCCGAGGCGGTGCGCACCCCGCCCGACGCCTTGACCCCCATCTCCGGACCGACCGTCTCCCGCATCAGCGCCACGTCGTACACGGTGGCGCCGCCCCCGCTGAAGCCGGTGGAGGTCTTCACGAAGTCGGCCCGGGCCCGCTTGGCCAAGCTCGACGCGATCACCTTCTCCTCGTCGGTGAGCAGCGAGGTCTCGAGGATGACCTTGACGATGGCGCCGGCCTCGTGCGCCGAGTCGACCACCTTCTCGATGTCGGTCAGCACGGTGTGATGGTCACCGGACTTCAGGGCGCCGATGTTGATGACCATGTCCACCTCGCGGGCGCCGTCGCGGATGGCCCGTCTGGCCTCCATGGCCTTGATCTCGGCGGTGTTGGCGCCGAGGGGGAACCCGATCACCGAGCAGACCCTCACGTCGCTGCCGCGCAGGTTGATCGCGGCCCGCTTGACCCAGGCCGGGTTCACGCAGACCGACGCGAAGTGGTACTTCTCGGCCTCCCGGCAGAGCTCGTCGATGGCCTCCGCGCTGGTCTCGGGCTTCAGGGCGGTGTGGTCGATGTACTTGGCGAGGTCGACGGGCACGTCGGCGGCATCGCCGTGGTAGGCCACCCGGTCGGCGCCGTTGTCCACCACCTGCCGGAGGCCGTCTGCGGACTCCAACCGATCGGCCTGGGACGCCAGGGTGCGCAGCACCTCCTGGGTGATGAGCTCGATCAGCAGCTCCCGGTCCAGGGGCTGGTCGCTCACGTGGCGCTCCTGGCGTAGATCTCCTCGATCTCGTTGATCAGGGCCACGCGGCGGAGGTGCCGGTCGCCGCCCCAGGGGGTGGCGAGCCATTCCTGCACGATCTGCCAGGCCAGCCCCGGGCCGGTGAGCCCGGCGCCCAGCGTGAGGACGTTGGCCCGGTTGTGCTCCCGGCTGTTTCGGGCGGTCGAGATGTCGTAGCAGGCCGCGGCCCGCACCCCGGGCACCTTGTTGGCAACCATCGCCGAGCCGATGCCGGCGCCGTCGATCATGATCCCCCAGCGGCAGTCCCCCCGAGCCACCTGACGGGCCACCGCGTGGGCGAAGTCGGGGTAGTCGCAGGCCTCGGCGCTGTGGGTGCCCACGTCCTCGACGTCGTGGCCGGCCTCGACCAGCTCGGCGGTCAGCTGGCGTTTCAGGTCGAAGCCGCCGTGGTCGGCGCCGATGGCGATGCGTTCCCCGGGGTCGGTCGGGATCCGGGGCTCGGGCTGGGCTGCGGCGGCGGGCGCGGCCCCGTCGAGCACGCCCGAGAGCACGCGCGACACCAGGTGGCGGACCTCGCTCTCGAACTCGGTGCGCTCGGCCATATCTCACCCGCGTGGACAGTGCGGGTGATCTTAGGGTGGGCAGCCCCGGCCTTCGAATGCGCCGCCGCGGTCCCGGCGGATCAGTACTGGTGGAAGCCGCGGCCGCTCTTGCGGCCCAGGTGGCCGGCCTCGACGTGGTGGCGCAGCAGGTCGCACACCCGGTACTTGTCGTCGCCCATGCGCCGGTGCAGCCCGTCCATGACCAGCAGCAGGGTGTCGAGACCGATGAGGTCCGCCAGCTCGAGAGGACCCATCGGGTGCTTGAGGCCCACCCGCATGGCCTCGTCGATCTCGGCGGCGGTGCTGACCCCCTCCTCGAGCATGAACATGGCCTCGTTGAGGAACGGGAGCAGGGCCCGGTTCACGATGAACGAGGGCGTGTCCCGGGAGGTCACGACGTGTTTGCCGAGGGCCCCGCCGAGCGAGCAGGCCGCGGCGTGGGCCTCGTCGGAGGTCTGGCGGGCCCGGGTGACCTCGACCAGGTCCATGGCCGGCACCGGATGGAAGAAGTGCATGCCCACCACCCGCTCGGGATGGGACGTCGCGGCCTCGGCCAGGCTGGTGACCGACAGGGAGCTGGTGTTGGTGACCAGGAGCGTTCGCGGCCTGGTCAGCTCGTCGAGGTCGCGGAACACGTCCCGCTTGGCGTCCTCGTCCTCGGTGATGGCCTCGATGACGACGTCGCAGGGCTTCAGATCCTCGTGCAGGGTCGTGGTCGAGAGACGGTCGAGGGCCGCGTCGCGCGCGGGCCCGGGGATGACCTGGCGCTCGACCATGCGGGTCAGGGACCGCTCGACGGCCCCGAACCCGGCGGCGTTGCTCTTGTCGGTTCGGGCGCAGGCGGTGACCTCGAAGCCGGCGAGCAGCGCGGTGTGCACGATGCCCCGCCCCATCTGGCCGAAGCCGATCAGACCGAGATGGCGCATCAGGCCATCCTCAAGAGGGTCGAGCCCCAGCCCAGTCCGGCACCGAACACCGAGCCCAGGATCACGTCGCCGGTCTCGAAGTGCTTGTCCTCGAGCGCCTGGGAGAGCACGGTCACCCAGCCCGCCGAGCTCATGTTGCCGTGAAGATCGATGTTGTAGAGGTGCTTGTCGGGGGCCACGCCCAGCTTCTCGCACAGGGCCTCGAGCATCACCAGGTTGGCCTGGTGCCCGATGAACCAGTCGATGTCGTCGACGCTGGACCCGGTCCGCTCGAGGAACCCCAGGATCTCGGCAGGCATGGTGTTGACCACGAAGTCGTAGACGGCCCGGCCGTCCTGCTGGAAGCGCCCCCACGCTGGCTGGACGCCCTCGTGCCAGTCGTCGTTGCCCTGGGGGTCGAGCACCTCGTGGATGCCCTTGTCGGGCACCGCGCCGGGTGCGGTGGCGTTGATCACCATCGAGCCCCGGCCGCCGATCTCGACGTCGAGGACCTCGAGCTCGCCCTCCTCGCTCGACAGCACCATCGCCGTGCCGGCATCGCCGAACAACACTGCAGAGCTGCGGTCGCCGTAGTCGGTGAAGCGGGTGAACGGCTCACCGTTCACGAGCAACACGTTGCGGTAGGCGCCGGTGGCGAGGAGTCCACGGGCCACCTGCATGCCGTACACCACCGACGAGCACCCGTTCTTCATGTGGAACGCGGGAACCTCGAGCCCGTAGTGCTCGCTGAGCATGTTGCCGGGGCCGGGAAACTGCAGATCGTCGTTGCAGCTGCAGGAGACGATGAGGTCGACCTCGCCGATCTCGAAGCTGGTGCGCTCGATCAGCTTGTCGACCGCGCGACGCCCGATCTCGAACACCGGGAAGCTGCCGCGGTAGTCCGACATCACTCGCCGCTCGAGGATGCCGAGTCGCTCACGGATCCAGTCGTCGCTGGTGTCCATGATTCCCTCGAAGAAGGCGTTGTCCAACACCCGCTCGGGGAAGTAGTGCGTCAGGTGCCTGACGTATGTCCTCTCCATGATCGCCCGCCCGTCTTCCACGTCCGTCGGAAGGCCCAAGTTTGGCCCGTTCCCACCACGCTGTGGGAGGCGTCGGGCCGTTCGGCCTACCGAATTCGGTGGGTCTCGGGAAGATCGTCCCTCCTTCGACGCCGACCGACCGTCCGTGCATTCTCGCACGCCCGGCCCACCGCGTACATTTCACCCCGGTGAAGATTGCGGGCGGTGCAGGGCCGCCCGCGGTGGATACGGTACGCCTCCAGATCGTTCGAACCGACACGGAGGAGCCGATGAAGAGCAGCGCCAACGCCACATGGGAGGGCAGCCTGACCGAGGGCTCGGGCTCGGTGAGCCTGGCCGGCGGGGCCGCCGGGCCGCTGGACATCAGCTGGAGGGCCCGAACCGAGGACCAGGGCGCCAGCACCAACCCCGAGGAGCTCATCGCTGCGGCACACGCGTCCTGCTACTCGATGGCGCTCTCCCACGGCCTCGCCGGTGCAGGACATCCGCCGTCGCGCCTCGAGACCAGCGCCACCGTCACCTTCGGCCCCAAGGAGGGCGGCGGGTTCGCGATCTCGGCCGTCGACCTCACCGTGCGCGGCGACGTCCCGGGTATCGACGCCGCCGCCTTCCAGCAGGCCGCCGACGACGCCAAGGACGGCTGCCCGGTGTCCCAGGCCCTGGCCGGCAACGTCCAGATCAGCGTGGACGCCCAGCTGAGCTGACCTGGGCCACCACCTCGAGCTCCACCCGCCAGCCGGGGTCGAGGAGGGCCCGTACCACCACCATGGTGGCTGCGGGCATGGCCGCCCCGAACAGCTCCCGGTGGGCCCGACCCACCTCGTCGGCGTCGGCCGGGTCGGTGATGTACATCCGGGTTCGGATCACATCGGCGGCGCCGCCGCCGAGCTGCTCGATCGCCGCGAGCGCGATGGTCCCGCAGCGCAGCATCTGGTCGTGGGCGGACTCGGCGAGCGTGTCGCCCGGCTCTGGCACCGGCGCGGTGCCGGCCACCTCGATCCGGTCGCCGACCCGCACCGCCCGCGAGAACCCGTACCGCTCCTCGTAGGGCGATCCGGATCGGGCGCGGGTCGTCATGCCGGCAGGCTAGGCCTGCGATGGCGGACGCAGCCGGCCCTCAGATGACGACCCTCGGCGCCGCGGTCTCCTCGTCGCCGGTGTTGGGCGTGCCGGAGGGCTCGATCAGCAGGAGCTCGGCTTCGCCTGCGGCGACCGGTCTGTGATCGACCCCGGCCGATACCACGAACAGCTCACCGGGACCGAGCTCCACGTCGCCCTCGCGCATCTCGATCGTCAGCTGCCCGCTCAGCACCAGGAAGAAGTCGTCGGTGTCGTCGTGGCGGTGCCAGACGAACTCGCCCGCGACCTTGACCACCATCACGTCGTGGCCGTTGAACTCCGCGACGGTTCGGGGCGACCAGTGGTCGTCGAACCGTGCCAGCTTGTCGGCCAGGTTGACCGCCTCCTGGGCCATCAGGGCTTGGAGACGGTGATGGTGGTCCCGTTGCTGTCGCCGTCGGGATCGTGGTTGGCGCCGGGGTCGTAGCCCAGGGTGGCGTGGGTCACGTTGCTCACCGTCCACCTCACCGACTTGTCCCGGTTGCGAATGCCGCTGGCCGAGACCTGGCAGGAGCCGGACGCGCCTGTGGTGCAGCTGCTGGCGCCGTTGACGGGCGAGCCCCAGTTGCCGCTGACCGTGGCCCCGCTCAACGGGTTGTCGGCGCCGTCGTGCACCCGGATGGTGACCGTCGCGGTCCAGGTGCGGCCCTGCTTCGAGCCGCCGGCGTCGAGGTCACCGATGTGGGCATCCGACGGTGGCGCGACCACGTTCGACGTGTCCGAGCCGCTGTCGTCGCTGGGGTCGTCGTCGGGCGACCGGTCGTGGGTCGCTGTCAGGGTGTGCCCGCCCGGGGCGGCCCCGCTGGTGTCCCAGGTGAAGCTGAGGACTGCGGCCTCCCCGGCGACCAGGTTCACGCTTTGGGGGCTGTTGGTGATGGTGCCGCCGGTGGTGCTGAGCGAGACGCTGACGCCGGTCAGGGCCTGGTTGCCCTGGTTCTCGACCGTCACCGACACCGCGGTGCTGGTGCCCTGGACCACCGATGCCGGCGCCGAGACGTTGGTGATGGCCACGTCGGTCCGGGGCGCGCTCACGTTGGAGGCGTCCGACAGGCTGTCGTTGCTGGGGCCGTCGTCGGGGGCCAGGCCATGGGTGGCCGTGAGGGTCTGGACCCCGGTTCCCGAGCCGGTGGTGTCCCAGGTGAAGCTCAGCACCGCGGCCTGCCCTGCCAGCAGGTTCACGCTCTGGGGGCTGTCGGTGATGGTCCCGCCGGTGGTGCTCAGCGAGACGCCCACGCCGGTGAGGTCGGTGGTGCCCTGGTTCTCCACGGTCACCGACACCGATGCCGGGTCACCCACGATCACCGAAGCGGGCGCGCTCACGTTGGTGATCGCCACGTCGGTGACCGCCGCGACCACCTCGGAGTTGGTCGAGGCGCTGTCGTTGCTGGGGTCGTCGTCGGGCGCCAGGTCGTGGGTGGCCGTGAGGGTGGCCGTTCCGGGGGCGACGCCCACGGTGGTCCAGTTGAAGGAGAGCACCGCAGCTTGCCCGGCCGGCAGGTCCACGAACTGTGGAGTGTTGGTGATGGTGCCGATCGTGGTGCTCAGGGACACGCCGACCCCGGTGAGGTCGGTGTTGCCCTGGTTCTGGACGGTCACCGAGACCGCGGCCGAGTCCCCCAGGGAGACCGATGCCGGAGCCGAGACGTTGGTCACGGCCACGTCGGTGACCGCGGCCACGACGTTGGAGGTGTCGGTCCCGCTGTCGTTGCTCTGGTCGTCGTCGGGTGCGAGGTCGTGGGTGGCCGTGAGGGCCTGGGCGCCGGTGCCGGCGCCGGTGGTGTCCCAGGTGAAGCTCAGGATCGCGGCCTGTCCAGCGGGTAGGTCGACGCTCTGGGGGCTGTCGGTGATGGTGCCGCCCGTGGTGCCGAGCGAGACGCCGACCCCGGTGAGGTCGGTGTTGCCCTGGTTCTCGACCGTCACCGAGACCGCCGCGCTCGCGCCCTCGACCACAGAGGCCGGGGCCGAGACGTCGGTCACCGCCACGTCGGTGACGGGCGGCGGCGGGCCACCTGTGCAGCTGGTGCCGGTGTAGATGAGCGGCTCGGCGAAGCCGTCGGCCTCGTCGGTGAACCCGCAGGCCGAGGACTGCGGCACCGTCCAACCGCTGGCCGTCATCTGGGCGATCACGGCGGGACCCGACGGGTTCGGGATGGCGTTGCCGGCGAGTATGTACAGGGCCACAGCGCCGGCAACGTGTGGTGACGCCATCGACGTTCCGCTGGAGGTGCCGTAGCCGCCGCCGGGCACGGTCGAGAGGATGCTCACGCCGGGCCCCGCCACCTCGACGGTGGACCCGTAGTTGGTGAAGCAGGCGGTGGAGTCGTCCTTGTCCTCGGTGCAGACGCTGAACTGCACGGTCTGGTCGTTCAGGCCGCCGGGCTGGCCGTCGAAGTCGGCCATCGCCGAGACCGTCACCACACTGGTGCAGTTGGCCGGGCTGCTCAGCGAGGCGTCCTGGATGCTGTTGCCGGCCGCAACGGCATACACGATGCCGGCAGCCACCGAGTTGTCGATTGCCGTGCACAGTGCCTGGCTGTTGCCGCCGCCCAGGCTCATGTTGGCCACCTCGAAGTCGACCCCGGTGGCCCCGCCGCTGTTCTGGTAATCGAGCTTCTGCTGGGTGACCCAGTCGACGCCGTCGATGATGCAGGAGATGGCGCCCTGGCCGGCGTCGGTCAGCACCTTCACCCCGTGGATGCGGGCGCCGGGGGCCACCCCCACCACCTCGGTGGAGCCCGAGTTCACGCCGTCATCCCGTGCGCCGATGGTGCCCGACACGTGGCTGCCGTGGCCGTTCACGTCGGCGAAGCTGGCGGTGCCGTCGTCGCAGAACCACCAGATCCAGAACGGGGCCCCGGCGAAGCCGGCCCCGCCGGCCACGTTCAGATCGGGGTGGTTGCTGTCCACGCCGGTGTCGAGGACGGCGACGTCGACGTCGGTGGCCCCGGTTGCGGGGTTGCCGTCGATGGCCGCGGTGTTGTTCTCGTCGACGTCCATGCGGTCGATGCCCGTCGGCGGCGCCGTGGTGGTCATGATGGCGTCTGCCTCGACGTGGAGCACGTTCGGGTTGCGGCGCAGGGCCTCGGCAGCTTGTGGCGCCATGTTGGCGGCGAAGCCGTTCATGGCCCGCTCGTAGGTGACGTCGGGGTTGAGGCCACGCCCGCGAGCGAATCCCCGGGGCTCGACGCCGTCGCGCAGGACCACGATGTACCGGTTGGGGATGAGCTGGCCGGCCTGGAGCGCCTGGGTGGACACCGCGCTGGCATCCGGCGGCGGTGTCGCCGTGGCGGGCGCCGCCGCCAGGAACGCCGCCATCATCGCGACCGCCGCGACGGCAGCCGCCATCGACCTGGCTCCAGGTGAAGTCCTCATCCCCGACCTTCTTTCCCCCGATATCGAGAGCTCCGCAACCGAGGGTATGGACGCCCGGCTGGCCCGTCAACGATCACCGTCCGCAAAGGACCGGGCGGATCACCCGCTGTCGGCGAGTGCTCGATGGAGGAGATCGGACAGCCCGAGCGCCGCTGCGGCCTCCTCGAGGTCGACGAGGTCGAGCTCAGGGCACAGCCGCAGGATCCCGAGCACATCACGCCATTGGCGGTCGGAGGTCCGGCCTGCTGCTCGATACCACTCGAGCTTGCGGAGGACCTGATCCTCGGGGGCGGTGATCCACAGCTCGGCGGGTGGGTCGGTCGGCACCGCGACCCGCAACCGCCGCTGGATCTGCCGCCGGTCGAGGATGCTGTCGCCCAAGACGAACAGGTCGACCTTGTAGGCGGCTTCGTTGTGGATGAGGTTGAGCGAGTCGCTCACCTCGACTGCACGGCGTGCGGCAGCCGCGGGAATGTAGAACTCGGGATCCGCCGTGGCGATCAGCGCTTCGACCTGCGCGGCGTCGACCCGAACGGCGATGTCGATGTCGAGTGTCGACCGGGGCTCGCCCACGAGTGAGCTCGCCAGCGAGCAGCACAGCCATGCGCACCGCGATCTCGATGGGGCCGGGCGTCACGGTCAGCGCCGCGGGGCGCGGTAGACCTCCGCCGCGGTGGCCTCGCCGTAGCGGCGGACAGCGAGGTGATAGCGCAGCTCGTCGTCGGTGGCCTCGGGGTGGCTACGAAGGATCCCGGCCGTGGCCAGCGCGGTGACATCGTGGCAGAGCGACGTCACCAACTCGGCCCGGGCGGCGGTGTCGAGAGTCCGCAGACGCTCATCGAGCGCACCCTGGGCTTCAGCGCTGGTGTGTCCCGCGGCCTACCTGACATGGCACCAGCTTAGGGCCGGGCGGTGACAGCCCCGAGGTGCTGCTCGCGAGCCCTCCCGGCCCCCGCATCCGTGGTGGAGGGTGCGGTTTCCGCCCTCGCGGGCACAGATGTGGGGTGACGTCGATCGGGATGACGAGCTCGCAGAAATTTTCGCGGAGGGGTTGCAGGCCGAACATGTGTTCGATACAGTGTGAGGTACGCCTTCTTCCCCGGGCGCTCGAGACCACAGGGTCTCCGCCAGATTCAGGGTTCGTTGGGAAGGAGCGTGGATGTCGGTTGCGGCGGTCGCCGAGACTTCGTGCCAGGTGGCGCTGGATGGGCTCCGGGTTGCCCTCGATGAGGTGGCCGAGGTGCCCTATCTGACGCTGAGCCGGGCCGAGTTGGCCGATCGGGTGGTGGCCCTCCAGGAGCTGTCGGCTCGCATGGACGCGGTGATGGCCGAGACCGCGGCTGCGGCCCATGACGCCGGGGCCCACCTCAGCGACGGGTTGTTGAGCCTGCCCGCCTTCGTGGCCCACCACACCAACGCCGACCCCAAACGGGTGGCCGGTGACCGCAACCTGGGAGTGTGGCTCCAGGCGTTCCCCATCTTCGCCGACGCCTTCCGGGCCGGGGCCATGGGCCGCCACCACGTCCGAGCCTTCCAAGCGGTGGACAACCGGCGCACCCGCCGGGACCTGGTCGATGCCCAGCACTACCTGGCCGACGCAGCCCGGGATCTGGGCTGGCGCCAGTTCTGTGAGGTGCTGCGCACCTGGGTGCTGGCCGCTGACCCCGACGGGGCCGAACCCGCGGCCCAACGAGAGCGCCGCCAGCTCAGCGCCTCCAAACGCGCCGACGGCACCGTCGGGGGCCGCTTCGACTTCGAC
>JBFINV010000066.1:0-9684 GCA_041611015.1 Acidimicrobiales bacterium
ACATCCCGCTCAACGCCGGGTGCATGAAGCCGCTGCGGGTGGTGCTGCCCGAGCCCAGCATGATCAGCCCCGAGTACCCGGCCGCGGTCATCGCCGGCAACGTGGAGACCTCCCAGCTCATCGTCGACACTCTCTTCGGGGCCCTGGGGGTGATGGGCGCGGCGCAGGGGACGATGAACAACGTGATCTGGGGCAACGACCGCCACCAGTACTACGAGACCGTGTGCGGGGGCGCCGGTGCCACCGCCCGCCGGGACGGCTGCGACGCGGTGCACACCCACATGACCAACTCCCGCCTGACCGACCCCGAGGTGCTGGAGTGGCGCTATCCGGTGCTGCTCGAGACGTTCCACATCCGCCACGGCTCGGGCGGCGACGGCACCCACCGGGGCGGTCACGGGGCGGTGCGCAGGACGCGCTTCGGCGAAGCCATGGTGGTGAACGTGCTGTCGTCGCGACGGCGGGTGCAGCCCTACGGGATGGCTGGCGGGATGCCCGGCGCTGTGGGGCACAACCGGGTGGTCCGCGCCGACGGGACGGTGGAGGAGCTGCCGGGCAACGTCCAGGTCCACGTCGAGCCGGGCGACCGTCTGGAGGTCGAGACCCCCGGCGGCGGCGGCTTCGGCCCACCCCCCGGGTCAGACCTCTCCCGGTGAGGAGCCGCTCAGGGTGAGGGAGGGTCGGTTCCGGGCGTGAGCAACGGGGCCAGGGCTTCGACGGCCTGGTCGACGTCGGCGGCGGTGGTGTACACGTGGGTCGACAGGCGCACCCCGGTGCCGGGGAAGCCCACCCGCACCCGAGCCCGGTCGAGCGCCGCCCTGGTTGTCGCCAGGTCCGCCACCGGGGCACACACCAGCGTCGCCCCGCCCCACTCCACGCCCAGCCGATCGGCCAGCTCCCGGGCCCGGTGACGAGCGATGTCGAGCCGGTCGGCCCGGGCCCACTCACCCACCAGCTGGAGCGAGACCGCCCCGCCCAACCAACACAGCCAGGGGACCGACACGTCGAAGCGGGCCGCGCCGCCGCCCAGCGCCAGCTCTCCACCCGAGTACTGGCCGTACGGGTCCGCGGCCGCCCGCCAGCCAGCGTTCCAGGGCGGCAGCTGCTCGTGGTGCTCGGCCCGGACCACGAGGAACGCCACTCCCCGAGGGCAGAGCAGGTGCTTGTAGGCGGCGCACACCGCGTAGTCGACCCGGGCCATGATCCCGTCGAGACCCACGAACGGGAGGCCGTGGGTGGCATCCACCAGCACCCGGGCACCCACCTCCCCGGCCCGGTCCAGCACCGCCCCGAGCGGGGCCAGCCGGCCGCTGTGCATCTGCACCAGGCTGGTCGCCACCAGCGTCGTCGACTCGTCGATGGCGTCGACCAGCCGGTCGAACCCCACCCGTCGCACCTCGGCGCCCCGCTCACCGGCCACGAGCAGCGGATAGAGCAACGACGCGAACTCGTCGTCGGGCACCACCACCCGGTCCTCACCGGTGACCCCGGCTGCGACCGTGCCCACGCCGACGGACACCGCAGGCACCATGGCCACGTCGGTGGCGGGCACCCCGACGAGGGACGCGAACTGGTCCCGGGCCCGGTCGGCCAGGCGGTCCCAGTCCTCGATCCAGTCCGCCGTGCCCGCCTGCCAGTGCGCCATGGCCTCGGTCATGGCGTCGAGGGTGGGCCGGGGGACCAGCCCGTAGGTGGCGGTGTCCAGGTAGGCCAGGCCGGGAGCCGGGGCGAACAGCTCCCGCAGGTCGTCGCTCACCCGGGGGAGGCTACGACGCTAGGGTCGCCGGCGTCATGACAGCATCGGGCCCCGACATCGTGTGCCGCCGCGCCACGTCTGAGGACTGGAACCGCATCTGGCCCATCTTCCGGACGGTGGTGGCCAGCGGCGACACCTACGCCTTCCCACCCGACATCGGCGAAGACGAGGCCCGCCAGCACTGGATGCTCGACGACGAACGTGCGGGCACCTACCTGGCCGAGCAGGACGGGGAGGTGGTGGCCACCGCCTACCTGAAGCCCAACCGGCCCGGGCGGGGCGACCACGTCGCCAACGCGGGGTGGATGGTGTCGCCCGCCGCCCAGGGTCGAGGCGTCGGCCGCCGTCTGGCCGAGTTCGTGATCGACGAGGCCCGGCGCCTGGGGTTCGTGGGCATGCAGTTCAACGCCGTCGTGGCCACGAACGCCGCAGCCATCGGCCTGTGGGAGTCGCTCGGCTTCGCCATCGTCGGCACCGTCCCCGACGCGTTCCGTCACACCACCCAGGGCCTCGTTCCGGCGCACATCATGTACCGGCGGCTGTCCCCCCGGCCGGCGGTGCTGTTCGTGTGCGTGAAGAACGCCGGCCGGAGTCAGATGGCAGCGGGCTGGCTGCGTCACCTGGCCGGCGACCGAGTCGAGGTGTTCTCCGGCGGATCCGACCCGGGCCCCGAGCTCCACCCGCAGGCGGTGGAGGCCATGGCCGAGGTGGGCGTCGGCATCGCCGGCGAGCAGCCGAGGCGCTGGAGCGAGGCGGACGTGAGGGCGGCTGACGTGATCGTGACCATGGGCTGCGGCGACGCCTGCCCGGTCTACCCCGGGACCCGCCACGAGGACTGGGATCTCACCGATCCCGCGGACCAACCCCTCGACGTGGTGCGCGGGGTGCGCGACGAGATCAAGCGGCGGGTCGAGGTCCTGCTGGCGAGCCTCGACCTCACCGCCTCGCGGTAGCCAGTGCAGCTGGCGGCGTCAGGTCCCCGGGGCTCGGTAGCTCGGGGTCTTCGCCGCGGCGGCGTCGATGTCCTCGGGCGTCATCAGCGGCACCAGGTTCAGGCTCACGGAGCCGCTGGAGTTGATCAGGAGCGAGAGCGCGGTGGCGCTGGCGTCGTCCGGTAGGTCGCAGATGGCGTAGACGTCGGTCTCACCGAACGCGTAGTACATGCAGTCCATGCTGCCGCCCACCGACTCGATGGCCGCCGTGGCCGCATCGCGGCGCTTCGATCCCCCTTCCTTCATGAGACCGCTGACCCCGTCGCCCACGTAGTTGGCCCGAATCAGGTACTTGCCCATGTGGCACCTCCTGCCCCCGCACCCGCGCGGGTGCCTCGATGGTCTCCTATCAGGACCGGACCAGACTGTCCACTCCCGGGTTGGGGGGGCTGCCGGTCGCCTACCGTGGGCCCGTGGACGAACCAGAGCTGGATCTCGACGACGCCTACGCGGTCGAGACCCCCGACGACAACCGGGACCTCTACAGGCGGTGGGCGTCGACCTACGAGCGCAGCTTCATCGAGCCTCGCGGCTACGTGTACCACCGGGAGGTGACGCAGGTCTTCGTCGACCGGGGCGGGCGAGGCCCGGTGCTCGACGTGGGCTGTGGCACCGGCATCGTCGGCGAGGCCCTGCGCGCCGCCGGCCCGGGCCCGGTCGACGGGATCGACATCTCGGCGGAGATGCTGGCCCAGGCCGCCGCCAAGTCCAGCGCCGGCGAGCCCACCTACCGGCACCTGGTCGAAGCCGACCTGACCCAGGGGGCCCCGCTGGAGAGCGGCCAGTACGGCGGGGTGGTGAGCGCTGGCACCTTCACCCACGGCCACCTGGGCCCGGAGGTGCTCGACGAGCTGGTCCGGCTCCTCGCACCCGGCGGTGTGCTGGCCGTCGGCGTCAACGCCGAGCACTACACAGCCCGGGGGTTCGCCGAGCGGCTCGACGCGCTCGTGGAACGGGGCCTGATCGATCCGCCGGAGCTGGTCCAGGTCCCGATCTACACCGCCGGCGACGACGAGCACGCCGACGATCTGGCCAACGTGGTCGTGACCCGGCGCAAGGGCTGACCCGCGGTTCGTCGCATCCGTACCGCCTGCGGCCACGGATGGCCGCCTCGTCGCACGCACACCGACCGACGCACAGGTCGCCCGTCGCGGCTGCGCCGCAGGGCGACACATGAGGCGCCGCCACGGACGGCGGCGCCGAATCATCAGAACAGAGAGTCTTGAACGGCCAGGGCGTCGGAGTCGAAGTCGCCCAGCTCCAGCTCCACGCCGAACAGCTGGCCCAGGTCGGCGACGAAGGTGTCGGCAGTGCCCGCCCTCCGCACCGCCACCAGGCGACCGCACGCGGCCAGGACCTCGAGGTCGTGGCACCCGGAGTCGAGGCGGAGCGGATAGCGGTGCAGGTCCGCCCACACCGGGTCGGCGTGGCCGGCGAAAGCCCAGCTGGCGTCGGCCGGCCGGAGGCGGGCGTCGGCGCTCGCGGCCACCAGCTCCCGCACCGTCGCACCCTGCCGGGCCAGGAGGTCGTCGAGCTGTTGGTCGGGGCGGGGCCGCGCCATACCGTCCAGCTTGCGTCCCATCGAGACCGATTGCGGCGTCCCCAGCGACGCGGTCACCTCGTCCTCTATCGCTCGGACGACGTAGCCGTCGTCGGCGTCGGCCACGAGTGCAGCCCGCCAGGCCCCCTGCTCGTTCAGCCGCTTGACCAGGCGGCGCTCCGAGCTGGTCCCCACCTTGGTCGAACCGTCTCGGAAGGCAGCCAGGTAGAGCACGTTCGGTTGGCGCAGGTGCTCGTCCACCGCAGGGTCGATGTCGGCCCGGTCCCGGGTGTGGGCGTGGTGCAGGCTCGACGCGAAGGTGGCCTCTACGACGGCGCACGAGGTACAGGTCCGGCCCCCGGGCTCGGGCGAATGCAGGCAGTCCACATAGTCCACGTCGCTGCGGCGGAACGGCACGTGCCCCAGGCACCGCCGGAGGGACTCGGGTGAGGCCCGGTAGTTGAGCCGGAGCCCGGCCAGGGACACCAGGCGGGACTCGGGCTCGTCTCCGGAGCGGACCCGGACCCGTGCCGTCTCGTCGGTCCAGCTCACCCCCAGGATGACCTGGCGGTCGGGCTCGGCGGTCATCCGGCTGGCGTCTCCGGCCCGGCGACCACGTTGCCGTAGCGGTGCAAGGTGGTGGTGACCGCCTGCTCCCGGAACAGGTGCAGCAGCTCGACGCGGCCGTTGGCGACCGGGATGTCCTCCGCGAGGTGGACCGACGCCGCCCGGGCCGCCTCCCGGAGCGCAGCGCTCGCCTGAGTCAGCATGCGCACCCGCACGGTGTCGAGCTCGAGGCGGGCTGCGAGCTGCTCGTCGGACTCGTGGTGGATTCGCAGACCCGGCAGGTCGAAGCCAGGCGCCATGTCGAGCGGCAGGCTCAGCGCGGCGGGCACGCCGGCGGCGATGGCGGCCAGCAGAACCCGGAGGCTGTGCCGGCGCTCGGTGTCGGGGCCGGCCCGCACCAACGCCAGAGGGAGCGGCCGGTACCGGAACACGTTGGACTCCGAGCGCAGCCCGGCCCAGTCGTGCTCCACCCCGAAGTGCTCTGCCACCCAGGCGGCGTCGGAGGCCGCCGCGTCTCCCAGCCAGGCCCGGTCGCCGGGCTCGAGGTCGGCGTCGATCCCGGCCAGCGCAGCTTGCACGGCGGGCCCGGGCTCGGCCCGGCGCTCGATGGCGCCGTGATCGCGCCAGCTCCCGAGCTGGGCCACGTAGTTGGGGCCGCCCGCCTTGGCCCCGGGCCCCACCACCGACCGCTTCCAGCCGCCGAATGGCTGCCGGCAGACGATGGCACCGGTGGTGACCCGGTTGACGTAGGCGTTGCCCACCTCCACCCGCTCGGCCCAGGTGGCGACCTGCTCGGGATCGAGGGTCCAGATCCCACCGGTGAGCCCGTAGGGCACCTGGTTCTGCCACTCGATTGCCTCGTCGAGGGTCTCGGCCCGCATCACCCCCAGCACCGGCCCGAAGCACTCGGTGTGGTGGAACCACGAGCCGGGCTGCACCCCGAGGCGCACCCCGGGCCGCCACAGCCGCCCGTCGTCGCTCAGCTGGCGGGGCTCGACCAGCCAGCGCTCGTCGGGGTCGAGGCGGTGGAGGGCCCGGTCCAGCTCGTCGCCGGGCGACCCGATGATCGGCCCGACGTCGCTCGACAGGTCGGTGCTGTCGCCAACGATGAGGGACGCGGTGGCGTCGGCCAGCTGGCGGTGGAACGCCTCGCTGTCGTAGAGCTCGGCGGCGACGATCGCCAGGCTGGCGGCGGAGCACTTCTGGCCGGCATGACCGAAGGCTGATGCCACCAGGTCCTCGACCGCGGCGTCGAGATCGGCCCGGGCGGTGATGATCATGGCGTTCTTGCCGCTGGTCTCGGCGATGAGGGTGCGGCCGGGTCGCCACGACGCGAACAGCCGAGCCGTCTCCCAGGCCCCGGTCAGGACCACCGCCTCCACCTGGGGATGGGCCACCAGGTGCCGGCCCACGTCGTTCTCGGGGCACTCGATCACCTGCACCAGGCCCGGCGGCAGGCCGGCCTCGTCGCAGCAGACCTGGATGTGGGCGGCGGTGAGCGGGGTCTGGGGCGCGGGTTTGAGGATCACCGCGTTGCCGGCGGCGAGGGACGCACACACGCCGCCGGTGGGGATGGCGAACGGGAAGTTCCAGGGTGGGGTCACCAGCACCACGCCGAGGGGGTCGAAGGCCACCCCGTCGAGCCCGTGCAGGTCCACGATCGAGCGCCCGTACCAGCGGGCGAAGTCGACGGCCTCGGACACCTCCGGATCGCCCTGGGAGACCACCTTGCCGGCCTCGTGGGCCATGGTGGCCACGATCTCGCCACGGTGGGCTGCGATCACCTCGGCCAGCCGCTCCAGACGGCGCCGGCGGTCGATCGGGGTCCGGTTGGCCCAGGTCGCCCCCGCGTCGGCGGCCCGGGCCACCGCAGCGTCGACCTCCTCGACGGTTTCGACGGTCGGAGGCGGCGGGGGGCTGGTCCAGTTGGCGACTGCGTCTGCCATCCACGCCCGGTTGGGCCCGAGCGAGGGGTCGCTGTCGGGCTCGTTGGTGAACGGCGCGGTGGGGTCGAACGTGCGCTGCTCGAGACCTCGATGCTGGCGCCGGCGCCGGGCCTCGTCCACCTCCCAGCGGCGGGCCATCGATGCCTCGAAGGCCCGGCGCTGCTCGTCCCAAGCCGGTGAGCCCGGGGACATCTCGAAGAGGTGTCGCAAGAAGTTGGCCGGCGCCGCGTTCTCCTCCAGTCGCCGGAACAGATACGCGATGGCCGAGGGGAAGTCCCGCCGGGCGACGATCGGGGTGTAGAGCAGCATGTTGCCGGTGGCGTCGTGGACCTGGCGGGCCTGGAGCGGGGCCATGCCCTCGAGCATCTCGAACTCGACCCACTGGCTCACGCCCCGCCGGTCTGCCAGCAGGTGGGCCCAGGCCACGTCGAAGAGGTTGTGGCTGCCCACCCCGATTCGCACCGCACCGAGCCGGTCCGGGGTGAGGGCCCAGTCGACCATGCGCTTCCAGTTGGCGTCGACCTCCTCCTTGGTGGGGTAGGTGGCCAGGGCCCAGCCGTGCACCTCGGCCTCGACCCGCTCCATCGCCAGGTTGGCGCCCTTGACGATGCGGACCTTGATGGTGCCGCCGTGGGCCCGGTGGCGCTGCTCGGCCCAGGCGAGCAGGTCGCGCAGGTGGCCATGACTGTCGGGGAGGTAGGCCTGGAGGACGATGCCGGCGTCGAGGCCGGCGTGGTCGGGCTCGTCGAGGACCCGCTGGAAGGCGGCCAGGGTGAGCTCGACGTCGGCGTACTCCTCCATGTCCAGGTTGACGAAGCAGCCATGCGCTGCGGCGGCCCGGTAGAGCTCCCGTAGCCGCTCGCAGATGCGGTCGAGGGTGGCGTCGAAGGCCCACAGGTTGATGTGGCTGGTGATGGCCGACACCTTGACCGACACGTAGTCCACGTCCGGGCGGCCGATCAGATCGAGCACCGCCTCGAACCGCCGGCGGGCCTCGCCCTCGCCCAGGATGGCCTCGCCAAGGCGGTTGAGGTTGGTGGCCACCCCCTGCTGGTGCCGCTGCTGGAGGTGGGTCTGCAGGGCCTGGTCCTCGGCGGAGACGATGAGGTGGTCGGTCAGGCCCCGCAGCCGAGCCCGGGCCAGCGGGATGACCGCGCCGGGGATCTTCGGGGCCAGCGCCGCACCGGTCTTGAGCATGAGCCGGTCCAGCGCCGGGAGGAAGCTCGGGGCTCCCCGCCGGGCCACGAGGTGGTTGAGCTGAGTCGCGGCCACCCGGTCGTCCGGGGCCCGCATCACCCGGTCCAGGAAGGCCATGGCGAAGCGCAGCGCCTCGGGGTCGTGCATCAACCCTTGGAGCTGGGCCTCCCGTCGACGCTGACGCCACCCGGTGGCCCGGTCGGCGGCGCTGATCCACTCGGCCGCCAGGTCGGCCGCAGCCCCGACCAGCTCGTCGCCGGTGGCATCGCGCACCTCGGTGCCGGTCTCGACCACGACGCCATCAGAGCACACGAGGGTGGGCCGTCAAGGCACGGGGCCTGCATGGTCGGATCGTCGGTCGGCGAGAAGCACAACTCGTCGACGCCCCCCGGCCCTTCGGCACCATGGAGGCGGCATGCGACCCCCGCAGACGATTCGCCAGCAAGGAGCTGGGCCCGTGATGAGAACCTGCTCGGATCAGCGCTTCAGAGCTAGTTCAGGAGAATGTCATAGGGGGTTCGTAAGGTAGGAGCATGTTCGAACACACGTTCGATGCAAATTCTCGAACCTCACCGACAGACCGGCTGGAGGCCGCGGTTGCGACGGTCTTGGCCTGCCTCGATGAGCTCGAGTGCCGGGCCCGGCTGAAGGCATCCGAGACCATCCGGCGCCGGCTCGTCGCCGCCGACACCCGGGCTCTGGCCGGCACCGTGATCGGGGACCCCCACGCCAAGGGTGCGGCTCGTACTGCGTTTCGGATCGCGGGCGACACGGGGGTGTCCAAGCGCGAGCAGCGCCGGCGGGTGGACCGGGCCCGAGCGGTGGCCGACAACCCCCAGCTCGCCGACCAGGTCGCCGCTGGCGCGTTGGGCGTGGATCACCTCGACGCCCTGGCGGGTGCTGCGAAGCGCAGCGACGGCGCCGCCGCGAAAGACCCCGACCTGTTGGCCCAGCTGACCAGCGTGACCGCGGATCAGGCCCGCATGGTTGCCGACCGCTGGGTCAACCAGCGGGTCACTGCCGAACAAGCCCAGACCGAATACGACCGCCAGCGTCGACTGCGGACGGCCCGGCGGGCCACCACGATTGAGGGGCTGGCCCAGATCACTCTGGCCGGCGACCAAGCCAGCATCGAGATGGCCTGGCGGCGCATCGAGACCGCAGCAGACCGGCTCTACCGCCTCGACGGCGGCCGGGACCTCCCCGCCGATCAGCACCCCCGCAGCACCAGCCAACGGCTCTATGACGCGGCCATCGCCGCGCTCGCCGACGAGTCGACGCCCAGCAACGGAAACAAGCCCGGTCACGGCCGGTGCCGGCCCACCATCTTGGTGACCGCCACGCTCGACACCATCGCCGGCAAGGACGGGGCCCCGCCCGCCGAACTGGTCGGCGCCGGGCCCCTACCCCGAAGCGTGCTCGAGCAGCTGTGTTGTGACGCCACCCTGGCTGGGCTCCTGTTCGACGGCGACGGCCAACCCCTCTGGCACGGCCGCAACCTCCGCACCGCCAGCACCGCCCAGTTCAACGCCCTCGTGGCCCGCGACCAGGCCTGCGTGCGCTGTGGCGCCCACTGGAGCCACTGCGAAGCCCACCACCTGCTCCCGTGGAACGCCCCCGCCAGAGGCGAAACCAACATCGACGAGCTCGCCCTGGTCTGCCCCGCCTGTCACACCGAACTCCACG
>JBFINV010000067.1:0-9630 GCA_041611015.1 Acidimicrobiales bacterium
CGCAGGGGGGCAACAACAACGGCTATGCCCAGGACAACGAGGCGAGCTGGTTCGACTGGGACCAGGCCGACACCGAGATGTTGCACTTCACCCGATACCTCATCTGCCTGCGTGGCGCCCACCCGATCTTCCGGCGGCGCCGCTGGTTCCAGGGTCGTCCCATCCACGGTGCCGAGGTCCACGACATGGGTTGGTACACGCCCAACGGGGTGGAGATGACCGCGGAGCACTGGGAGCTGGGCTACGCGAGCTCGCTCTCGGTGTTCTTGAACGGCGAGTCCATCACCGCGCTCGGACCCCGGGGGGAGCGGATCGTCGACGACAGCTTCCTGCTCATGTTCAACGGCCACGGCGCTCCGCTGACCTTCGTGGTGCCCCAGGGCCTCGGGGGTTGTGACTGGATCGTGGAGCTCGACACCGCGCACCTCGACCAGCAGGGCGTCGAGGTCTCGTGCCAGGAGCGGTGGGACGTGGCCCCATGGGCCGTGGTGCTGCTGCGGCGCCTCGGCGATCACCCCCGGCCGCACCCGGCCCAGCCCGGACCATGAGGGTCCTGTTCGCCACCGCCGAGCTGACCCCGGTCGCGCGGGTCGGCGGGTTGGCCGAGGCCGCGGCGGGGCTGGTCGGAGCCCTGCGCCACGCAGGAATCGAGGTCGAGGTGGTGCTGCCCGACTACTCCGGCGTGGCGCTCGACGACCAGGTCGCGACCACCATGGACCTCCCTGCGTGGGCCCGGGGTCCGGCACACATCCGCCGGGGGCGCCACCCGGTGGCCGGGGCGCTCACCCTGGTGCGCGTTGCCGGCATCGAGCGGCCTCACCCCTACGTCGACGAGCACGGGGAGGGCTGGCCCGACAACGACCGGCGGTTCATGGCGTTCTCTGCAGCGGTGGCCGAGCTCGCCCGGGCCCGGCCTCCCGATGTCCTGCACCTCAACGACTGGCACACTGCGGCCACCATCGGGCTGCTCCGCCGGCCTCCGCCCAGCGTCCTGACCATCCACACCCTCGGGTACCAGGGGGTCATGGACGGCGGGTGGCTGCAGGTCCTGGCGGTCGATCCGACGCCCTTCGCCTGGTACGGCTCGGCCAACCCCCTGGCGGGCGCCATCGCCCTGGTCGATCGGGTGATCACCGTCAGCCCCAACTACGCGGCGGAGATCGTGACCGAGATCGGCGGCATGGGCCTCCACGAGCGCCTGGCCGCACTCGGCGACCGGCTGGTGGGCATCCGCAACGGCATCGACACCGGCATCTGGGACCCGCGGACCGATCGGCACTTGCCGGCCCGCTACTCGGCCGACGAGCCCGCCGGCCGAGCGGCCTGTCGTGCCGCGCTGTCGGCCGAGGCCGGATGGACCGACGACGGGGTGGCCGTCGCGGCCATGGTCAGCCGCCTCGTCGAGCAGAAGGGCATCGACCTGGTCCTCGAGGCCGTTCGCTTCCTTCCCGGCCTCCCAGCCCGGCTGGCGGTGCTGGGATCCGGAAGCGCAGAGCTCGCCGGCGATCTGGCCGCTGCGGCAGCCGCGGACCCCGACCGGGTGTGGTTCGTCGACGGCTACGACGAGCCCCTGGCCCACCGTCTCTTCGCAGGCTCGAACCTGTTCCTCATGCCCAGCCGGTTCGAACCGTGCGGCCTGGCCCAGATGCAGGCCATGGCCTACGGGTCGATCCCGGTGGTCACCGACGTCGGCGGGCTCCACGACACGGTGATCGACGCCGACGCCGACCGGGCCCGGGGTACCGGCTTCGTCAGCGCCAGCGTCGACACCGCCGGCCTGGTCGACGGCCTCCACCGCGCCGTCCGGGCCTGGCGCCACCCCCAGCGTCGAGCCGGCATCCAGGCTCGGGGCATGGGCCATGACTGGTCCTGGGCCGAGCCGGCCGCCCGACACATCGAGCTCTACGAGTCGCTGCGCTGACCGCCTTCGGGCCCGTGGGCTCGGGCTCCCTTGGCCAGCACCACCACCCCGTTCTCCGACACCGTGTAGCGCTCCGCGTCGAGGTCGGGATCGAAGCCGATCCGGGCCCCCGGGGGCACCACGACGTTCTTGTCGAGCACCGCTCGGCGAACCTGGGCCTCTTCGCCGATGGTCACCCCGTCGAGCAGCACCGAGTCCTCCACCTGGGCGCCGCCACCGACCCGGACCCCCGGGGAGAGGACGCAACCTCGGACCTGCCCCCCGGCGATCACCACCCCGTTGCTCAGCAGGGACCGCCGCACCGAGGACGAGCCGTAGGTGCCGTCGTTGACCACCTTGGCCGGCGGGATGCTGCGGCCGAGGGTGTAGATGGGCCACTCCGGGTTGTAGAGGTCGAAGGCCGGGAAGTCCTCCACCAGGTCCATGTGGCTGTCGAAGTAGCTGTCAAGGGTGCCGACGTCGCGCCAGTAGTGCGGCCGGTCCTCCTGGCCCGGGACCCGGTTCTGGGTGAAGTCGTAGACGTGGGCGTCTCCCCGGGCCACCATCGCCGGGATCAGGTCACCACCGATGTCATCGCCGGTGTTCTCGTCGGCAGCGTTCTCGTGGAGGAGATCGACGAGGGTGTCGGCGGTGAACACGTAGTTGCCCATCGACGCCAGCACCTGGTCCCGCGCGTCCGGTAGCCCGGTGACCGCATGCGGCTCCGGCTTCTCGAGGAACGCCGAGATCGCCGAGCCCTCACCCGCCTGGATGACGCCGAACTGACCCGACTCAGCGCGCTCGACCCGGATTCCGGCCACGGTGACCCCGGCCCCGGTCTGGATGTGGTGGTCGAGCATCTGGCGGGGGTCGATCCGGTAGATGTGGTCGGCGCCGAAGACGAAGACGTAGTCGGGTTTCTCGTCGTGGATCAGGTTCAGGCTCTGGTACATGGCGTCGGCCGAGCCCTGGAACCAGTGCGGTCCCCGGCGCATCTGGGCCGGTACCGGCGACACGTAGTTGCCGAGGAAGGTGCTGAGCCGCCAGGTCTTGGAGATGTGGACGTCGAGGCTGTGGCTCTTGTACTGGGTCAGGACGACGATCTTGCGGTAGCCGCCGTTGGCCAGGTTGGAGAGGGGGAAGTCGATGAGGCGGTAGTGCCCACCGAAGGGGACCGCGGGCTTGGCCCGATCCAACGTCAGCGGCGACAGGCGCTTGCCCTCGCCCCCGGCGAGGACGATGCTCAGCACTCTGGGACGCTTGGTCACTTCCGGCATCGCCACAGATTGCCTCATATCGTGACGGCCGTGGAAAGCCGCGAGCCAGCGGAGACGGGCGCCCGTTCGTTGCTCGCCGTCGATGGCTGAGGGCGACCGCAGCCTCCTGCGGCTCGCGGCGCACCTGGGCGTCGCCACCCGCTACCGCGACGGGCTCGGCCAGCGGGTGGTGGTTCGCCCCGAGACCCTGGTCCGGGTGTGCGCCTCGCTCGGCGCGCCGATCGAGCACGCCAGCGACGCGGCCTACGCTCTGCGGGCCCTGCAGGTGGCCGAGGCCGACGAGATGGTGCCACCGGTGCTGGTCGCCTGGGACGGCATCCTCGACGACGAGCCGGTCTTCGCCGGGGCCGCGTCGGTCCGGGCTCGGGTCACCCAGGAGGACGGCACCGAGGTCGACGCCACCAGCGATCACGGCACCATCGGGTTCGCTCGCCGGCTCCCCCCGGGCTATCACCGTCTGCGGGTGGAGGCCCGCGGGCAGCAGGCTCAAAGCACGATCATCAGCGCCCCGGTGCGGTCCTGGTCCCGGGGCGGGGATCGGGGCTGGGGCGTGGCCACCCACCTGGCGGCTCTGCGATCGGCCCGCAGCCGGGCTCTGGGCGACCTGGCCGATCTGGCGAATACCTGCGACTGGATCGGCGGCCTGGGCGGGGAGCTGGTGACCGTGCTCCCGCTGCTGCCCACCTTCAACGACGATCCGCCCGAGCCCAGCCCCTACTCGCCCGTGAGCCGGCTCTTCTGGAGCGAGCTGGTGCTCGACCTGGGCGAGGGTCACCGGCCGGCGTCGATCGACGGGACCCTCCGGGTGGATCGGGCCGACGCCGAGGTCCGGGCCGCGCTCGCTGATCGGACCTCACCTGGGCCAGACGAGATCGACGCCGAGCTGGCTCGGTACGCCCGCTTCCGGGGGGCGCAGCGGCGCCTCGGGCGGGATTGGCGACGCTGGCCGTCCGCTGCTCGGAGCGGCCAGCTCGATCCGAGCCTGGTCGACGAGCACGAGGAGCGCTACCACCTCGTCGCCCAGGCCGAGGTCCGACGTCAGCTGGGCGAGCTGGACCGCCGGCTCGACGGCGGGCGCGTTCGGCTGGGGCTCGACCTCGCGGTCGGCGTGCATCCCGAGGGGTACGACGCCTGGGCCCGCCAGGACCTCTTCGCGCCGGCCATGGTGGTGGGGGCCCCGCCCGACGGCGGGTTCCCCAGCGGGCAGAGCTGGGGGTTCCCGCCCGTGCTGCCGCATCGGTCTCGAGCCGAGGGGCACCGCTACCTGGCGGCCAGCGTGGCCCACCAGGCGGCGGTGGCTGGGGTTCTGCGGATCGACCACGTCATGGCCATGAGCCGGCTGTACTGGATTCCCGAGGGAATGGACCTCGACGCCGGGACCTACGTCGGCTACCCGACCGACGAGCTCTTCGCAGTGCTCTGCCTGGAGTCTCACCGCAACCGGTGCGAGCTGGTGGGCGAGAACCTCGGGACCGTGCCACCCGAGGTCAACGAGGCGCTCGCCCGACACCGCGTCCGGGGTACCTACGTGGCCCAGTTCGAGGTGGGCCGGACCGGGCCGGTCCCGCCGCCGGACGCGGGCGAGGTGGCGATGGTGGGGACCCACGACACCCCGACGTTCGCCGGTTGGCTGACCGGGGCCGACATCGAGGAGCGGGTCCGGGTGGGGCTGCTGTCAGCCGGGGATGCCGAGCACGAGCGCCAGGCCCGCCAGCTGGCCACCCACAAGCTGGCCGGCCAGCTGGGTGTCAGCATCACCCGGCCTGCGGAGTTCCTGGAGCGGCTGGTCGAGTGGCTGGCGGCGTCGCCGGCACCGCTGGTGGTGCTGTGGCTCGAGGACCTGTGGCTCGAGCAGGAGCCCGTCAACGTCCCCGGGTCGAGCCCCACGCAGCGCCCGAACTGGCAGCGCCCGATGCGCCGCCTCCTCGACGAGGTCATCGCCGATCCCGCCGTCCGCGCCCGCCTCGAAGCCCTCGACCGAGCCCGCCGCCGCCCCGGGGTCAGACCCCACCGCGCCCGGGGTCAGACCCCTCGCGTTGCGGGGTCAGACCCCCTCGAGTGAGGGTCGAGGTTCGGCAGCGGTCAGTCGACGCCGGCGACGATGTAGGCGCTGGCCTCCACCGCCCCGTCTCGGAGGGTCTTGGCGTGCTGGTAGCGCTCGCTGTCGTACCAGCGCCGGGCCGCTTCCATCGACTCGAAGGCCACCACCACGGTGCGACCCCGCGGCGGGTCGCCTTCGAGCACATCGACCTCACCACCCCGCACCAGGTAGGTACCACCGTGGGCCGCCACAGCGGGCGCGGCCTCGGCGCGGTACTGGTCGTAGCGGTCGTTGTCCAACACGTCGGCCTGGTAGATGACGTATGCGGTCATGGCAAGCCCTCGGGGAGTCGACGGCGGAGCTCGAAACCGAGGGTTCATCCTCCGGCAACCGGGTGACAACCGGCGGCGCCTACGGTCTCGTGATGGGATCAACATACTCCGGAGCCGACGTCGCCCGGACCGGCGCGATCGGCTCGCTCTACTGGCCGACTCGTACGGTCACGGCCCCCTTCCGCCGGCTCTGGTTCGACGTCCAGTGGGACGGGACCACCAACGTGCCCGGCGGCGGGCCCGTGATCCTCGCAGCCAACCACATCTCGTTCCTCGACTCCTTCCTCCTCATGTACGGCCTTCCGCGCAAGGTGCTCTTCCTCGGCAAGGCGGAGTACTGCCGGAACTGGAGGACCCGCATCTTCCCGGCGGCGGGAATGATTCCCGTGGATCGCAGCGGCCGGGGTGTGTCCACGTCCCTGGCCACCGCTGCCGCCGTGCTCGACGGCGGAGGTGTGGTGGGTGTGTTCCCGGAGGGGACCCGTTCGCGCGACGGGCTCGTCCACCGCGGCCATTCCGGGGCCGCGCACCTGGCCCAACGATCCGGGGCCGCGCTGATCCCGGTCGGCATCAGCGGCACCGACGAGGTCCAGCCCCCCGGAGTGCGCTTCCCGAGACGTGGCGGTGAGATCCGGTTCCGCTTCGGCCCACCGATCGGCGTCTCCAGACACGGTCGAGGGGCTGCTGCGCGTCGGGCGCTGACCAGAGAGCTCATGGAGGCTGTCGCCACGCTCGCGGGGCGCAGCTATGTCGACGAGACGGCCCCGATGGCCGCACCGGCACCACGGGCGGGGGAGGATGTCACCATGGCATCGTGAGGAACAGCTGGGAGTGCCCGGCCTGTGGCAGGCGGTACGCGAAGCGCAACCAGTGGCACTCGTGTGGCAACGTGGACCTCGACGCCACCCTGGCGAAGCACACCGACGCTGCCGTCGCCGTCTACTGGGCCGTCGAATCCGCCCTCGCCGTGCCCGGCGAGGTGAGGGTGCATCCACAGCGCACGAGGATCGCCTTCATCTCGACGATGACCTTTGCCAGCGTCCGCCTGGCGCGGCGCTGGGCCGACCTGTCGTTCATTACCGCCGACCCCGTCGACGACGCCCGCATCCGCCGGATCGAGTTGTACGGGCCCACCTCCTGGGGCCACACGGTCAGGCTGTCCTCGAGCGATGAGGTGGACGACGACGTCCGAGGCTGGCTGGCCGAGGCCCGCCGCCGAGGCGACCGCGAGACCCTCGACCCCCACGCCCCTGTGGCGCCCCTCGTCGGCCACGCGCTCGAGGTCCTCCTCGTGCCGCTGCGTGCGGTGGTGGCCGCCGGTCCGGACGGCCCAGCGCTGGCGATCCCTCGCCACGCCGCCGAGGCCTTCGCCGAACACCCTCTGGTGCGGGTCCGGATCAGGCGCGAGGTCCATCGGGGCCGGGTCGAATCCGGAGGCGGAGGGGCCACGGTGGTGCTCGACGGGCTGGATCCAGCGGAGCTGGGCCTGGGCGAGGGCGACCCGGTCGATCTCACCCTGGCCGCCGATCTCTAGGACCACCGTCGGCTGGCAGCCCCGGCCCCAGGCGGCGGCCCCGCAGCGAGCTACTCGTCGCCGCGTCCCTCGGAGGGCTCTTCGGGCTCGTCGGGGCCGGGCATGTCCGTGCCCCGGGCGAAGTCGCTCGGCGTGGCGGTGTCGAGGAACTGCTGGAAGTCGGCGACGATCTGCTCCACGTCGCCCTGCTCCTCCTCTTCTTCGTCCTGGCGCTCGAGCTGCACCCCGGCGTCGTCGAAGACCGCCGGGTGCACGAAGATCGGCACCCCGGCCCGAGCGGCCAGGGCGATGGCGTCGCTGGGGCGGCCCGAGATCCGGTGGCGGCCGCCGGGGGTGTCGAGCACCAGCTCGGCGATGAAGGTCCCCTCCCGGAGCTCGGTCACGTCGACCTCGTGGAGCTCCGCGCCCATGGTCTGGATCACGTCGATCATGAGGTCGTGAGTGGCCGGGCGGGGCGGGGTGAGGTGCCGGAGGGCAACCACGATGGCCTGGGCTTCGGCCGGGCCGATGAAGATGGGCAACACCCGGGTGGCCTGCTCGGACTCGCCGAGGAGGAGGATCGGGGTGCCGGAGGACTGTTCGAGGTGCACGCCGAGGATCTGGACTGGGATCATGGCACTGCCTTCCCTGTTCGGGGGTCTGCCGGTCTGCAACGCCACCGGCCGCCGCGCTGTTCCGCACACCGGTGCCGGGCGCGGTCGGGACGGCGTCGATTGCGACAACGTTGCCCTGGCCCATCCGAGGGCCGAGCCATCGAGCGTTGGTGGGCGAGGTCAGCCACGAGACTGGCCTCTGGGGCCGGGAGGGCCGGTCTCGTGGGGCACACCCAGCTGGTCGAGGCGGGCGTTGACGTGACGACAGGTGGTGTCGACCACGTCGAGCGGCGGGTCCCGGGGCCCGCGATCGGCCCATGCCGTGAGCGCCTCGGCCAGGGAGTCGAGCTCCAGCGCCACAGCCAGCAGCGGCAGCGCTTCGAGCTCCTCGTCGCCGACCGCGACGTCGCCGTCGGTGGCATCCACGTACGAGGTGACGATCTCGTCTGCGGCCCCGGCCGTGTCGGTGTCTCGAACCAGCCGAGCCAGATCCGCCATCCGGGTGTCGGGATAGGGTTCGGCCGGCGGGGGTGGCGCATCGTCTCCTCCGCCCGCAGCGAGTGCGTCGAGGAGCAGCGCTCGGTCGCAGGTCACGGTGGCCCGCTCGAGCGCCCGGCCGAAGGGGTGCAGCGCGCCATCGCAGCGTCGCACCAGCTCGAGGACCGCCGCCGCCCGCACTGGTTCCGGCTGGGCCAGGCGTACCAGCGCGGAGCGGAGGCTCCAGTCGCCGGCGCGGGGGCGCTCGGCATAGTTCAGCAGCGACGCCTCGGGGCGGGGTTCGGCCCGTTCGCGGTGCCGTTCGGCTAGCAGCCGGGCGGCCGCCACGGCCCGACTCATCCGCTCACGGTTGCTTGACCACCCGCAGGTAGGGCAGCTTCTCCTCCCAGCCGTCGGGGTACTTCTGCGCGGCCTCCTCGTTGCTCACCGCGGGCACGATGATGACGTCCTCACCCTGGTTCCAGTTGGCGGGCGTGGCGACCTGCTTGTTGGCCGTGAGCTGCACCGAGTCCAACAGCCGCAGGATCTCGGCGAAGTTGCGCCCGGTGGTCATGGGGTAGGTCAAGGTGGCCTTGATCTTCTTGTCCGGGCCGATGATGAACACCGAGCGGGCGGTGGCGTTGTCCGCCGGGGTCCGCCCCTCCGAGGTGTCGCCGGCGTCGCCAGGCAACATGTCGTAGGTCTTCACCACCTCCAGCTTGGGGTCGCCGATCAGCGGGTAGTTGACCGCGTGGCCGGTGGCCTCGGCGATGTCCGCCGACCAGGCCTCGTGGTCGCTGACGCCGTCGACGCTGATCCCGATGATCTTGCAGTTCCGCTTCTCGAACTCGTCCTTGAGCGCCGCGACTGCGCCGAGCTCGGTGGTGCAGACCGGCGTGAAGTCCTTCGGGTGCGAGAACAGCAACGCCCATCCGTCGCCGATCCAGTCGTGGAAGTGGATCGTCCCCTCTGTGGTCTCCGCCGTGAAATCCGGGGCCTCGTCGTTGATACGAAGTGCCATGGTCTCCTCCTGGTCGGTCGTGTGCCCGACAGCGCGGAGCTTATGCCCGCCGAGAACCCTCGTCACCCGGCTTCCGCGCTCATCCCTCGGGCTGAGGATCGACCACCCGGACACGTCCCTGGCTCGGGTCGATCTCCACGGTTGCCCCGTGCGCGATCCGGCTGGTCACACCGCGGACGCCGACGACCGCGGGCATGCCGAGCTCCCGGGCGATGATCGCGGCGTGACACATGGCGCCGCCCTCTTCGACCACGATCCCGCCGAGCAGAGGCAGCACCGAGTTCCACGAGGGGCCGGTGAACGCGGTCACCAACACGGCGCCCGGCTGGAGCTCGGTGAGGGCGGCTTCGAGCGAGCTGACCACGCAGGCCCGGCCTCGATAGGACTCGGTGCCGATCCCCACACCGGCGTCGGCATCGTCGCCTTCGTCGCCCTCCATGCCGGCCATGATCGCG